>JALQUY010000059.1 GCA_023260615.1 Schleiferiaceae bacterium | reverse complement strand
AGGTAGACTTCCGAATCGTTGAGGTGGCGTTCAACGATTTGCCATGCCATGCGGTGGATGACGCGCTGAAGGCGTTCGGGGTCGAGGATGAGGGTGCGTTCCGTCATGATGCCTGCAATTTAGCGCAGAAAAAGACCTCTTTGTCGGCGCGCGGTGGGATGCTCAAGTTCGTAGGGCCGAGTTCTTCCAGGAAGAAGGGTGCGCTGAAGCGTGCTTCGTATTCTTCGAGAGATCCCCCAAAAGGAGGCCCAGCCTCTGTCAAGGGAAAGGTGAAAAGCACCCCCATGAGGCGTCCGCCGGGCTTGAGAAGGCGGGCCATGGCGGCTGCGTAGTCGTCCCGTCGCGCAGGGGGGATGGCGCAGTAAAAGGTGCATTCGAGCACGGCATCAAAGCGCCCGGCCTGCTCCGGCAGGGAGGCCCACTCATAAAAGTCACCGCTCACGAACTGTGTTTCTGGAAAGTCCGGGACGCGCTGGAGAAAGGCGGTTTTAGCCGAGGGGGCCCAGTCGCTGAGGTAGATATTCCTGTAGCCTTTGGCCCAAAGCGCTTCCCCGTCCCAGCCAAAGCCACAGCCCGGGATGAGGATGAAGGCATCCTTCGCTAAGCCTTCTGCTGCCGCCTGAAGGGCAGGGGTGGGGCCGTTGAGATCCCAGCCGGTCTGATTTTGGCCGTAGCGGTCTTCCCAGTATGTGGCGCTGTCCATGGATTTAGGCTTTGAGTTCGAGTAGGGCGATGTTCTCCACGTGATGCGTTTGTGGGAACATATCCACCGGCTGAACCACGGTGACGGCATACTTCTCTTGAAGGAGGGCCAAGTCGCGCGCTTGAGTGGCCGAATTACAGCTCACATAGACCACGCGTGGAATTTCAAGCTCCAAGAGGCGCTCGACCACCTTGGGGTGCATGCCGTCGCGTGGGGGGTCCGTAACCAAGACGTTGGGTTTGCCATAGCGCTCCCAGAGTTCTGCTTGGAAGGCGTGTCGCATGTCGCCCACCTCAAAGTGGGCGTTGGTGATGCCGTTTTCACGGGCATTTTCCTTGGCGGCTGCAATGGCTTCAGGCACGGACTCAATGCCAACGACTTTTTTCGCCACTTGGGCCATGAAGAGCGCAATCGTGCCCGTTCCTGTGTAGAGGTCGTAGACCGTGTCTTCGGGGCCGACGTTGGCGAGCTTCAGGGCCTCGGCGTAGAGTCGATGCGCTTGTTCCGGGTTGGTCTGGTAAAAACTCTTCGGGCCAATACGGAAGGAGAGGGCTCGGCCGCCTTCCACCGCAGAGGGCATATGCTCTACGACGTAGGGCTCGCCCTTAAAGAGCTGCAGGTCCAAATCGTAGATGCTGTCGTTGGGCTTGGGGTTGTGGGCGTAGTACGCACTTTTAATCTCTGGGAAGGCATCACAGACCGCTTGCATAAGGCCCAAACCCGCTTCTTCCGGGGCTTCGTAGAACTGGATGACGAGCATCCAATCGCCGGCTTGGGTGCAGCGCAGCATCATCGTGCGCAGCAAACCGTGCTTTTCGCGTGGGTGAAAAAAGCTCAAGCCGTTGGTAAAAGCGTAGTCCCGAATAAAATTCTTGATGGCATTGGAGGGTTCGGGTTGCAGATGGCAGGTCTCGATGTCCATGATCTTGTCCCAAAGGCCGGGGACGTGGAAGCCCAGGGCCTGTTTCTGGGCAATTTCCTCTCCCGAAGCAATCTCCTTCCAGCTCAACCAGCGGCTGGCGGAGAAGCTAAATTCCAACTTGTTTCGGTAGCGGTAGGCTTTGGGTGCAGGCACGATGGGTCGGAAGTCTCCGCCCTCCACTTGGCCAATGCGCCGCAGGTTTTCTCGAACCTCGACGTCCTTAAATTCGGCTTGGTGGCCATAGTCGACATGCTGCCAACTGCAACCGCCGCAATCCTCAGCGTACGCACAGGTGGGTTGAACTCGGTGGGGGGAAGGGTGCTCCAAGCGCTCAATGACGGCTTCTAAATGCTTTTTCTTTTTGCGAAGCACCTTGATGGTGGCGATGTCGCCTGGGGCTGCTCCTGCAACCAAAATCGTCTTGCCATCGGGGGCATGGGCTACGCAAACCCCGCGCCCGCCGGCGCGCTCCATAAGAACTCCTTCCAAAATCATGGCTCAAAGATACTCCCGCCTCCGGCCTTATCTTTGAGGAAAATCCACGATTCTATGGCGAATTCACAGCATTTCATGGCCCTCGAAGATGCGCACGGTGCGCACAACTACCACCCGCTACCCGTTGTTTTGAAAAAGGGCGAAGGGATTCGCGTTTGGGACGTCGAGGGCAAGGAGTACTTTGATTTCTTGAGTGCCTATTCAGCGGTAAATCAGGGACACAGCCATCCCCGAATTGTCGGCGCCCTCGTGGAGCAGGCGCAAACGCTTGCGCTGACGTCGCGTGCCTTCTACAATGCGGAGTTGGGGCCCTTTGAGAAGGCCATCACGGAGCGATTTGGCTACGACAAAGTGCTCGCCATGAATTCAGGTGCGGAAGCCGTAGAAACGGCCATTAAGCTTTGCCGCCGCTGGGCCTACGATGTGAAAGGCGTCCCCGCCAATCAAGCGAAAATTCTGGTCTGTTCCGATAATTTTCACGGGCGCACCAGCACCATCGTTTCCTTTTCCAACGATCCAGACAGTTATGGAGGCTTTGGTCCGTACATGCCTGGTTTTGAGCGCATCCCATACAACGATATCGCGGCTCTAGAAAAAGCGCTCCAGGATCCCCATGTCGCTGGATTCCTGGTGGAACCCATTCAAGGCGAAGCAGGCGTGGTGGTGCCAGAGGCCGATTTTATTCCACGTGCCGCGGCGCTTTGTGCCGCTAAGAACGTGCTCTTTATCGCCGATGAAATTCAAACAGGCATCGGCCGAACGGGCTCCTGGCTCGCCACCTGCGGCAACTGCCAATGCGGGGGAGGGCGCTGTGAGCGTCAGGCAGCCACCTACGTGCGTGCGGACATTCTCATCTTAGGAAAGGCCCTTTCGGGTGGCGTGTATCCCGTCTCTGCCGTCTTGGCGGACGATGGGATCATGATGACGATTAAGCCCGGCCAGCACGGATCGACCTTTGGCGGCAATCCCATTGCGGCCAAGGTGGCGCAGGCTGCCCTGGAGGTGATGGAAGAGGAAGCTTTGATGCAAAATGCGCGGGCGCGGGGCGAGCAGTTTCGGGACGGCTTGAAGGCCCGAATTGGCCACCTTTCTCTCATCAAAGGCATACGTGGCAAAGGTTTGCTGAATGCGGTTCTCATCAACGACAGCCCCGAGTCAAGCACCGCTTGGGACCTCTGTATGGCCTTGCGCGATGCGGGGCTCTTGGCCAAGCCGACCCACGGAAATATTATTCGGTTCGCTCCCCCTTTGGTGATTTCAGCCGAGGAAATGGACGAGGCATTGAACCGAATGGAAAAAGTTTTTACCTCCTTCGAACAAAGCCACTAGTTAGGTGTTCTTAAAAGGCCCGCAGGGGGGAACAAGGTTTCTTCTTGTTTGGTGTATAGGGTAGTTAAACTCCCTGCGGGCTTTTTTATTCCCACGTTTTTTTCCAATCCACATACATGCCGTTGAAGTGCTGGCGTACGGATTCCAGCCATTCCGGGGTGATTGTGGCCTTTACGGTGCCGAGATCTCCAAAGCGCTCCTTGCTGTAGCGGTAGGATTGGCGCATGGGTCCTGCTTCGATTTCGACCAAAAAATGGGTTTCCGTCGCGTACAGCACAATGCGGAAGTCAGGATGGGGCAGGGTGTCAACGATGCGCATGCCTAGAGTTTGTATTGGAAAATGAGGTTGAGCAAGCGGTTGGTCAAGTAGTTGGGCACCGCGTATTGCCGCGCGGTGGAGATGTCCATGATCCAGAAATAGGAGGCCGTGTTTCGGATTTCGAGCAAGTTGAAGACCTCCAGGCCTAGGCTGGCCTTGGGACCAAAGTCGTGTTGAAAGCCGAGGTCCATTCGGCGGTAGGGGGGAGAACGAAAATCTTTATCCGCCGAAAGGGGCGCTCCAAAGGGAAAACCGCCTGTCACATTGATCTGCATGTAGACCTTGTCGTTCAAGTTGTCGGGCAAGGCATCTTCTACGCGCAGGGAAAAACTGTAGCGGTAATCGCTCCCGCGGTCTGTCCAAACCTCCCCAAAGCGCTCCTGCGCGCGGAACAGGGACAGACTGGCCCATGATTCGGTGCCGGGCAGCCATTCGCTGTGCACCCGGTTGTCCACACCCACCACACGTGCTACGCCTGGTCCTTCGCCCAAGTAACGCACGCGCATGCCATCCTGCTCAAAGGGGAAGGCACGGTCCAGATACTTGATGTAGGCCTCGCCGCGCCAGAAGAAGGGGCGCCCCTTGGAGGTGAACTGCTTTTCGACGGCGGCAATGGCGTGCCACGCGTGCTGCATTCGGGCCTGTCCCAAAAAACGAGAGGTGGACCAATCGCGCAATTCCCGGACACTGGCGGTCTGCGCATAAGATCCAGCGGAAAGCTCCACCCCGTGGCGGCTTGGCAAACTCCAGTACAGCGAAAGGCGAGGGCTCAGGCGCTGTTCCCCACTTCGGCTGTCCCGTACGTAGCGCAACCCCGCATTCCAGCCAGGTTTGAATCCCACTTCCGGAATAGCACCCTGCCAAAGCACGTGCGCATGGACCTTCCCGTTCACGAGCTGGCCACGGCTGTCCGTCACTTGAAAGAGGCGCAAGCTTTCTTTGGTGGTCAACAGGGTGTCGCCGCCTTGAAGTAGGACGGCGGTAGGTTGGTGGGGCAGACTGTAACCAGCCGAATCCAAATTCACCCATTCATGTACAATGTCCAATCCATCCTGGTGGCGGTAGCTAAGCGCTGCTTCCACCCGCTGTCCGTCGCCTTTGTAGACGTAGCCGGCCTTAGACTGCCATTCGCGCACCCAAAGCTGGTTGCGGGCATAGCGCTGGTGTCCCCCTGATCCGCGGAGGTAGGAAATTTCGCCGAAGGCATCGGAACCCAGGTTGTTGTTGACTTCTCCGAGCAGGTAGGCGCTTTCCACATCCATGTCTTCTTGTTCGAGCGCTTGGGCGACGCTGGACTCCAAAAAGAGCTGTTGATTTTCCGTGAGCGAGTAGCGACTCCGTGCGCCCAGGAAAGCGTTTTGGTACTGGTAGCGCTCAATGCCGTTCATGTAGACATTGAGGCGCAGCACTTCTGTCACCGTGCCAAATTCTGTGGTGCGCGACGAGGGACGCAGGGCAAAGGTGCTGGTTTGGGCAATGCCAAGGACCTCGTGGAACCAGCGCAGGCTGGCGGATTCAAACAAAAATTGGACGTCCTGGGCATCCGAACGCAGGTCGCCTTGCACGTCCCCGCCTCGAATAAAGGGCGCATTCGAGCGGTAACGCACCCCCACCGCCAGGGATTGGTACACGGGTCCGTTTTTTCCTTTTTTGTCCAAGAGGGTCGAAGCAAAGACCCGTCCGGAAAACAAACCGGCCCGAATTTGCTGGCCCGGGAGCTCGTAGGTGTTTCGGCTTCGGTACTGCACGTCCAGCACCGAGGAGAGCTTGTCGCCTTTGGACGCGTCAAAGCCGCCCGCAGAAAAGGCCAAGAACTGCACAAAGTCAGGGTTGATCGCACTTAAACCCTCTTGCTGCCCGCTTCGCGCCAACTGGGGACGGTAGACTTCAAAGCCGTTGATGATGAGCAGGTTTTCGTCAAAATTGCCGCCTCGCACAGAATACTGAGAGGAAAGTTCGTCGGAACCGGCGACCCCGGCGAGGCTTCGGACCAAGCCCTCAATCGAGCCGCCTACTTGCCCCACGCCGCCAAAATTCAAGGTCTTTAGCCGGATGGTATTCGCTTCAATGTTGCGCGCAATGACCTCTACTTCTTGCAACGTACCCTCTTGAGGGACGGTATCCTGAGGCAAAGCGCCCCAGGTGCTTGCGCAGAGGAGGAATCCAAGCATTAGCGGGAGAAATCGCCGCGTTTCAGGGCATTAAAGAACTGCGACCAGGCAAAGGGATCGCTCAAACGGCCCAAAATAGCCGTGCCTCCATTGCTGCCGTAGTAGCGGTTGGCATTGTGGACGCTTTGGGCTTGGGCCGACAGGATGTAGCGCTGCATCTCACCCGCGTCCATGCCCATGGCTTTGGCCTGTTCTTTGAGCGATTGAATGGCCAGATTGCGCAGGGCAATGTCCCGCTCGGTGGTCTTGACTTCCATCGCGAGCAGTTCCCGGTTCAGATCTTCGGGGCGGGGCCAAGGGTAGAGGATGACCTCTTCGAGCTCCAAGGTATTCCAGGCCATTTGAATGACGGCGAGGTACGAGTCGCCCGTGAGCGTATCGGGCACCCAGAGTTTTTCAGATTGAAAGCCAAATCGTCGCACAATGACCGAATCGCCCGGAATGGCCGCGATGCTAAAGAAGCCATCGTCGCCAGACTCCATGACCAGTGGGCGGCCTTTCACTTGGATTTTGGCGTTTGGAATGGTTTGACGGGCCGAATCTTGAGCCAAAATCACCCCGCTTACCTGGACGGCTTGCTGTCCGTAGGCGGCGAGGCTCAATAGTGCCCCTAAAAAGAAGGTATAAACGCGCTGCATCATGGAAGTGTAGCCTCAAAGGTACTTCGGTTTCCGGCCTCATCTTCAGCGCTCAGGCGCAAGAGTCCTCCCGAATGACCCTGCTTGGGGATGTACAAACGCCGGTTTTTGGCATCGTAGTATGCCCAGGTCCAAGTCCCATCTACATAGGCATCGTAGTCTACAACATCTAGGAGGTTGTCTTTCAGGCTAATATACCAGGCGGGCTTGCCTTGAAAACTGCCCGATTTAAGACCTGAAAAAACAGGAGCCTCTAGGTCTTGAGCGATGCTTAGCGTTCCGAATATCTTGATAATGAAGCGCAAACTTCCGTCAGACTGAGGCTCGCCCACAATGCGGTAGGATCCCCGTGGATCGCGGCCAATCAGGACAGTTTTGCTCCGCCAGGCTTCCGGATAGTCCGCAGGGGGCGTCCAGAAATAGACCAAGGAGCGCAGGACCGGTACGTCCGGGCTGGCTTGCCATTTTCGGTCGCCCACTTTGCTCAGGCTAGGCACAATGGGGTCTGTGAAACTGTTCCGGTTCCAGACCATACGCAGATCTTCCGCCTGCAGGCTTCCGGATTGAACATCCACTTTTCCAGGGAGAAGCGGGTCCGCCCAGGGATAGCCCGTCCCAGCTAAAAGCTCAACGGGACCACTCGCTTGCGTGATTTCGCCATTGGCAGCGCGTGCCGTTAGTGTGACGGTATAGCGACCCGGTTGCGTGACATCGAGATCGGGCGATGACCACGCAGGCGCGGATCCTAGGCTCGGGGCTAATCGATAGGTCCTTAGGCCGGTTCTGCGGTGCACTTGGGGCTGCATGAGGCCATCTGCGCACCGTGTATCGTCAAAAGAGAATCGGTCCATTTCAAACCCATGGGCCGTTTGCTTCTCACTCCATGACCACTGAATTTCAAGGGCTTGAATGCCTAGATTTAAACCTTGGGGATGCTTTTTGTCTTTGATTTCGGCAGATAGCTCTTGCCAGCTATGGACGCTGAGTACTTGGCTCCATGCACCGGAGGTAACAGTGGCTTTCTGGCCATCTGCGGTGTGCAAGGCTAAGATACGCGGGGAGTAGCTGTCACTTCCATAGTGCATTCCATAGGCAAAAGGGTTGAGCGGCTCTTCCGTTCGCGTGTCACGCCATTCAAAATGTAGGTGAGGGCCGGCCGAACCTCCTGAATTCCCAGACCAAGCAATCGTGTCTCCGGCGCGAACCGGGTACTCTCCGGCTGAAAAGTACAGGTCTAAACGGTTGTTTTTGCTTGCTGAAGCACGCTGAACCACCACGTCATGCCACTCAGGTTTGAAGTCCTCCAAATGGGCATAGACCGACGTGTAGCCATTGGGGTGACGGAGGTAGAGCGCCCATCCAAACCCGTCCGGCCGGACGACGATGCGACTCAAATACCCATCTTGGACGGCTCGCACGGGCCAGCCCGTTTGACCGCCTGTGCGAACATCCACGCCTGAGTGGAAGTGGTGGGAGCGCAATTCTCCAAACGTACCGGCAAAATCTACCTCGCCCCCAATGGGTTGAACGGCAATGGGCGATTGCGCGAACACATTGAGGCTGAGTAGACTGAAAAAGGCGATAAAAATGCGTGGCATAGCTGCGGTGGAAGATAGGAATTGCGCTTGGGAATGGCTAAGTTTGAGGGTTCAAAATCCCTACGCATGTCCAACGCCCTCGACCAGGTACAACGCATTCAAGATCAAGTACATTCCTTGATTGAGCGCTACCGCTTGGCCATTGGTGAGCTGGAATCGCAAGCCGCTACGGTGGCCTCCCTCACGCAAGAGCTGGCGCAAGAGCGCAAGAAAGTGGCGGATCTGCGCAGTGAAATTGAACAACTTCGTTTGCTGATGGCGTTTAATGGCAGCCAGGAAGAACGCCGGGCGCTAAAGCTTCAGTTGAACGAATGGGTACGGGAAATCAACAAGTGCGTAGCACAACTGAACGCCTAAGCCCAGCTGGAAATGAATGACTCGCTCAAAATAAAAGTGTCCATCGCCGGAAGGAACTATCCCTTGACCATTGAACGTCAGGAGGAAGAACAAGTCCGCAAGGCGGTGTCCATGATACAATCTGCCATGCAGCGCTTTGAAGAGCGCTATGCAGTGGGAGACAAGCAAGATGCGCTGGCCATGTGCGCCCTTCAACTCGCCAACCAATTGTTGGGGCTAAAAGGAGGGGACACCAAGGACCAGGATGCCATTCTGGGACGCCTTCAAAGCGTCCAAGCCCAGCTGGATGCGGTTCTGAGCCAATAACAGGCAGATTTCGCGTACCACCTCTTCCAGAACGTCTGGAGGAGTTTGGACGTTGAGATTGAAACCATGATAGAGACCATTTTGGCCGTATTGGCCGGTCTAGCGGGGGGCGCCGTCGGCGCCGTTGCCTTGCAGAAGACCGCGCTAAAGGCAAAGTCGGAAGCCATCCTTCGGGAGGCTGAAAAAGAGGGCGAGGCCCTGAAGAAAGAAAAGATGCTCCAATCCAAGGAGCGCTATTTGGAACTGAAAGAAAAGCACGAGCAGCGTTCGCAAGAGCGCGAAGCCAAGATTCGGGACCAACATGCCCAACTCAAGGAGGCCCAGCGGGACCACAGCAAAGAAGTTGAGGAAACGCGCCGCCGCGAAAAGGAGCTGAATAAGCTGGAAGAGAGCTACACGCGGAAACTCGAGAGCATCCAAGTCAAAGAAAGCCAGCTGGACAAGGCCTTGCAAGAGCAGTTGCGAAAATTGGAGAGCCTGGCAGGTATCACCGCAGATCAAGCCAAAGAGCAGATGATTGAAGCGGTCAAGGCCCAAGCCAAGCACGAAGCCTCGAGTTTCATTCAGACCGCCCTAGAAGAGGCGAAGATGACCGCCAACCAAGAGGCGAAAAAGATCGTGATCCAGACGATTCAGCGCATTGCGACCGAACAGGCGAATGAGAACGCCGTATCTGTTTTCCATATCGAAAACGACGAAATGAAGGGCCGCATCATTGGACGCGAGGGTCGTAACATTCGCGCCCTCGAGGCCGCAACAGGTGTGGAAATCATCGTTGACGACACCCCTGAGGCCATCATTTTGAGTTGTTTTGACCCGGTTCGCCGCGAAATTGCACGCTTGTCTCTGCACCGTTTGGTGACGGACGGACGTATTCACCCTGCGCGCATTGAAGAGGTGGTCGACAAGGTGACTAAGAGCATTGAGGACGAAGTAGCGGAATTGGGCAAGCGCACGGCGATTGAGCTGGGCATCCACGGTTTGCATCCTGAGCTCATGCGTATGGTCGGCCGCATGAAATACCGCTCGTCTTACGGCCAAAACCTCTTGTCGCACTCCAAAGAAGTGGCCAAGCTGAGCGCGGTCATGGCCTCCGAGCTTGGGCTCAACCCCAAAGCAGCGAAGCGCGCCGGTTTGTTGCACGACATCGGCAAAGTGCCTTTTGAGGAAACCGATTTGCCGCACGCTTTGCTTGGTATGCAGTGGGCGGAGAAGTACGGGGAGAAGCCGGATATCTGCAACGCTATTGGTGCACACCACGACGAAATTGAAATGACATCGCTTTTGTCGCCCATCATTCAGGTATGTGA
>JALQUY010000058.1 GCA_023260615.1 Schleiferiaceae bacterium | reverse complement strand
CCTTCAAAGCAGGAACAACTTTGCTGTGAAAATCAGTCTTCAGTTTGGGTTCCATTACTTCGTGAGGGGTTTGCCAGATTTAACAGAAACGCGAACCGATTGTCCTTTGTCGTTGCGCTCGATGCGTGTACGAGTAGGAGTACCCGCTGCGTCCATCACCATGAGGTTTGAAACGTGTACGGGAGCTTCCATGGACTCAATGCCCCCTTGGGGATTGCTCGCGGAAGGCTTGAGATGCTTGGTGATCATGTTGATGCCCTCAACAACAGCACGCTGCTGCTTGGGGATCATGCGGATCACACGACCAGGCTTACCCTTGTCGCGACCGGCGATGACCATCACCATATCTCCTGTCTTGATGTGAAACTTTGCCATTGTATTCTGATTCTTAAAGCACTTCAGGTGCCAAGGAAACAATCTTCATGTACTGCTTGTCGCGGAGCTCACGAGCAACGGGACCAAAAACGCGCGTTCCGCGCATTTCGCCGTTGGCGTTCAACAACACACAAGCGTTATCGTCAAAACGGATGTACGAGCCATCAGGGCGACGAACTTCCTTCTTGGTGCGCACGACAACAGCCTTAGAGACCGTGCCTTTCTTTGCGTTACCAGCAGGAGTAGCATCCTTGATGGTTACCACAATCTTATCGCCTACAGAGGCGTAGCGACGGCGGGTACCTCCCAAGACACGGATCACCAAAACTTCTTTGGCTCCGGTATTGTCCGCAACGCGGAGACGTGATTCTGTCTGTAACATGATTACTTAGCTCTTTCGATGATTTCGACCACGCGCCAAACCTTGGTTTTGCTCATAGGACGAGTTTCCATAATGCGAACGGTATCGCCGTTGTTGCAGTCGTTGGTCTCATCGTGTGCGTGGAACTTCTTAGAGAAGGTGATAAACTTGCCGTACTTGGCATGCTTCACGCGACGTGAGACACTAACGGTGACCGTTTTGTCCATAGCTGAACTGGTGACTACACCAATTCGCTCTTTGCGGAGGTTGCGTTGATTTTCCATCGACCTCTATTATTTACCTTGACGGTTAGTGACTTCTGTGGACAAACGTGCCACAATCTTGCGAGTGGACTGGATCACCATCGGGTTATCCATAGGGCTGATACGGTGCTTACGCTGCATATCGGCCAAATCTTTCTTGTAAGAAGACAATTGGTTCATCAACTCTTCTTGGCTCAGGCCTTGAATTTCTTGCATTTTCATGACTGATCCAGATTAAGCGTTAACCAAATCACGACGGGTAACCAACTTGGTCTTGACCGGAAGCTTCTGAGCTGCCAAGCGCAATGCTTCTACAGCTACTTCTTCGGGTACTCCATCGAGTTCAAACAACATACGTCCTGGACGAATAACGGCTGCGTAGTATTCTACACCACCTTTACCTTTACCCATACGTACTTCCAAAGGCTTCTTGGTGATAGGCTTATCTGGGAAAACACGAATCCACAACTGACCTTCACGCTTCATGTAACGCGTTG
This sequence comes from Schleiferiaceae bacterium, assembly GCA_023260615.1. Taxonomy (GTDB): domain Bacteria; phylum Bacteroidota; class Bacteroidia; order Flavobacteriales; family Schleiferiaceae; genus TMED14. Next base: position 8,758 of record JALQUY010000058.1, on the reverse strand, counting down.
CGGCGATACGAGCTGCTTCGATCTGACGGGCGGTCATCCATACCTCTTCCAAGGATTTGATGCCATAGGAACCAAAGGCCAAGGTTGCGCCACGCTGGGCCACACCCTTCATTTTGCCTTTGAAGGTCTTACGGTACTTAGTTCTTTTCGGCTGTAACATGATCTATATCCGAATTAAGCTTTGCGATTGTTAGGACGGCGACGTGCGGGTCCACGACCAGGAGCGCCAGCACCAGGACCAGCTGCCGTAGGACGCTTAGAAGCACCCAACACATTGGTCAAGTCGCGCTTGCCGTATACTTCGCCTTTCATGATCCAAACTTTGATACCGATACGGCCATAGGTCGTATGCGCTTCAGAGATATGGTAGTCGATGTCTGCACGGAAGGTGTGCAAAGGCGTACGACCTTCCTTGAACTTCTCAGAACGAGCAATTTCAGCACCGTTCAAACGTCCGCTCAACTGGACCTTGATACCTTCTGCACCCATGCGCATGGTAGAACCCATGGACATTTTCACGGCACGACGAAATGAAATACGACCTTCGATTTGACGAGCGATTGAATCAGCAACCAACTTAGCATCCAATTCAGGACGCTTGATCTCGTGGATATTGATTTGAACGTCCTTCTTGGTCAACTTCTTCAACTCTTCACGAAGCTTATCTACCTCCGTACCGCCTTTACCAATGATCACACCAGGACGAGCCGTAGCGATGGTCACGGTTACCAACTTGAGCGTGCGCTCAATGATAATGCGAGAAACGTTGGCACGAGACAAGCGTGCGTACAAGTACTTGCGGATGGCAGCATCCTCAGCGATTTTATCACCGTAGTTACGGCCACCGTACCACTGAGAGTCCCAACCGCGGATGAAACCGAGGCGATTGCCGATAGGATTAGCTTTTTGTCCCATTATTTAGCTTCGTTTACTTCGGTTACTACAGGAGCTTCGTTGGCAGCACCTACCACGATAGTTACATGGTTGGAGCGCTTGCGTACGCGGTGTGCACGACCCTGGGGAGCAGGTTGAACGCGCTTAAGCATACGGCCACCGTCTACAGAAATAGACTGAACGACCAAATTGGCTTCGTCCATAGAGACGCCTTCATTTTTGGCTTGCCAGTTGCTCAAGGCAGACAACAAAAGCTTCTCCAAACGGATGCTCGCTTCTTTGCCGCTGTGCTTCAATACATACAAGGCTTTTGCTACCTCCATGCCGCGAACCATGTCCGCAACCAAGCGCATTTTGCGAGGAGATGTGGGGCAGTTATTCAACTTAGCCATAGCAACGCTTTTGCGTGCCTCTTTCATGGCTTCTGCCGAGGAGTGTTTACGATTTCCCATGGCCTATTAACGTTTGCCCTTGTCTTTCTTACCAGCGTGACCACGGAAGGTGCGCGTAGGAGCGAATTCGCCCAACTTGTGACCTACCATGTTCTCGGTAACGAAAACAGGGATGAAAGTTTTACCGTTGTGAACTGCAATGGTCTGTCCCACAAAGTCGGGGCTGATCATAGAGGCGCGAGACCACGTCTTAACGACCGTCTTTTTGCCTGATTCTACGTTCTCCATGACTCGCTTCTCAAGCTTGTAATGGATGTAGGGTCCTTTTTTTAGTGAACGTGCCATTGCTTACTTACGTTTTTCAATGATGTAACGGTTGCTCGCTTTCTTCGGAGTGCGCGTCTTGTAGCCCTTCGCAGGGATACCCTTGCGTGAACGTGGGTGACCACCAGATGAACGGCCTTCACCACCACCCATGGGGTGATCGACAGGGTTCATGGCAACACCACGTGTGCGAGGACGACGGCCCAACCAACGGCTGCGACCTGCCTTACCACTTTCGACTTGCTGGTGGTCGCTGTTTGAAACAACGCCAACCGTAGCCAAACACTCTACGAGGATCATGCGGGTCTCACCAGAAGGCATTTTCAGTGTGGCATACTTGCCATCACGTGCAGCCAACTGAGCAAAAGCACCAGCACTGCGTGCGATGATGCCACCCTGACCAGGACGGAGCTCAATGTTGTGGATGATCGTACCCAAAGGAAGTTCAGACAACTTCAAGGTGTTACCCACCTCAGGAGCAGAACCCGTGCCTGAAACGATGGTCTGACCCACCTTCAAGCCATTGGGAGCGATGATGTATCGCTTCTCACCGTCCGCATAAACCACCAAAGCGATAAATGCAGAACGATTGGGATCGTATTCAATGGTTTTAACCGTAGCAGGAACACCAAACTTCTCACGTTTGAAGTCCACCACACGGTAGCGCTGCTTAGCACCGCCACCAATGTAACGCATGGTCATCTTACCCGAATTGTTACGACCGCCAGAGCGCTTCTTAGAAACCGTCAATGATTTCTCTGGAGCATTGGTGGTGATCGCCGCAAAGTCATTCACTGAGCGAAAACGCTGCCCAGGAGTGATTGCTTTTAGTTTACGTACGCCCATGATTCTTAGAGATTACCGTAGATGTCGATGGATTCACCTGAGCGCACATCAATAATCGCCTTCTTGAAAGAGGACTTCTTGCCCTCCAACATACCTGCCTTGGTGTAACGCACGATGTGCTTGGCGGGAACGATGATGGTGCGAACGTTTTCAACGTTCACGTTGTACGCAGCCTCTACGGCCTTTTTAATTTCAACCTTATTGGCCTTCTTATCTACGACGAAGGTGTAGCGATTCCGCCCCTCAGCCTCAGCTGAAGCCTTCTCCGTAATGACCGGACGAATGAGAATGCTTTCCATTATTTCGTAGTTAATGCCGTTTGAATTTTCTCAATTGACCCCTCAGTCAGGACTAAAGTGCCACCGTTCAAAATTGCATAAGTGCTTAATTCAGAAGCGGTTACCACATTTGAGCCCTCAAAATTGCGGGAGGACAAATATACATTTTTATCTTGCTCAGCCAACACTACTGTGGATTTCTTTCCTTGAAGGCCCAGAGCTGACAGCACTTGGCTGTAGGCCTTGGTCTTGGGTGCTTCCATAGTAAGTGCCTCGAGCACAATAACTTGATTCTCTTTTACAAGCGTTGAGAAGGCTGATTTACGCGCCAAATTCTTCAACTTTTTGTTCAATTTGAATCCGTACTCGTGGGGAACGGGGCCGAATACACGACCACCACCGCGGTACAAGGGAGACTTCATGCTACCGTGACGAGCGCCACCCGTGCCTTTTTGGCGGTGAAGCTTCTTCGTGGTGCGAGCAATCTCAGCGCGTTGCTTGGCTTTGTGCGTTCCCTGGCGCTGGTTGGCCAAGTACTGCTTAACGTCCAAGTACATCGCATGCTCGTTGGGCTCGATGCCGAAAACGTCATCGCTCAGGATCGCCTTGCGACCTGTATCCTTGCCCTCAAGGTTAATAATGTTCAATTCCATTATTTCTCCACAATTACGAGTGACTGCTTAGCGCCGGGCACGGAGCCTTTTACGATCAGCAAGTTCTGCTCAGTATCAACTTTCAAAACGAGAAGGTTTTGGATCTTCACACGCTCAGCGCCCATACGGCCACCCATGCGGGTACCTTTAAATACGCGTGAGGGATCAGAACCAGCACCGATTGAACCTGGTGCGCGAAGACGGTTGTGCTGACCGTGGGTGCTTTGTCCAACACCACCAAAACCGTGGCGGCGAACTACACCTTGGAAGCCTTTACCCTTCGTGGTTCCTGCGATATCTACATACTCGCCTTCTTCAAACATGCCGACGGTCAAAACATCGCCCAACTGAACAGCGTCAGCAGCAAAGTCTTTGAACTCAACATACTTCTTTTTAGCGGCAGTATTCGCTTTCTTGGCGTGGCCGGCGGCAGCTTGGACGGGATTTTTTTGATCTCCGAAACCGATCTGCACGGCTGCGTAACCATCGACATCTTCTGTTTTGACTTGAGTCACCACACAGGGACCCAATTCGATGACCGTACACGGCTGGTTCTTACCATCCGCGTCGAAGATGCTGGTCATTCCGATTTTCTTGCCAATTAATCCAGGCATGATTTCAATAGGAATTTGTTAAACTTTGATTTCTACTTCAACCCCACTTGGCAACTCCAACTTCATCAAAGCATCAATCGTTTTGCTAGATGAAGAGTAGATGTCCAACAAGCGCTTGTAGCTGGACAGCTCAAACTGCTCACGGGCTTTCTTGTTTACGTGAGGCGAACGCAACACCGTGTAGATGCGCTTGTTCGTGGGAAGGGGGATGGGACCGTTTACAACAGCACCCGTGCTCTTCACCGTTTTCACGATTTTCTCAGCACTCTTGTCTACGAGCATGTGGTCGTAAGACTTGAGTTTAATGCGAATTTTCTGGCTCATAACTTGAAAAAGACTTATTTGCTACCCTTTACTTTCTCGATCACAGCCTCAGCAATGCTAGAAGGCGTTTCGGCGTAGTGGCTGAACTCCATAGAAGAGCTACCGCGACCAGAGGTGATCGTACGCAAAGTGGTTACATATCCAAACATTTCACTCAAAGGCACTTTGGCACGTACAACGGAGTCTCCGTCTTTCGTATCCATACCTTCAACGATACCGCGGCGCTTGTTCAAGTCACCAACGACGTCACCCATGGAGCTCTCAGGCATCACTACCTCCATCTTCATCATGGGCTCAAGGATCACAGGGCGTGCCTTCTTACCAGCCTCACGGAAGCCAATTTTAGCAGCCAATTCAAAGGACAAGGAGTCCGAATCCACAGGGTGGAATGAACCGTCCGTCAACGTCACCTTCATGGTGTCGATGGCGTAACCGGCCAAAGGACCATTGTGCATAGCATCCTTGAAACCTTTTTCAACAGCGGGAACGAATTCACGTGGAATGTTACCACCCTTGATTTGGTTGTCGAACTGAAGCGTTCCAGTGAAGCCTTCATCGGCAGGACCGATCGTGAAGACGATGTCCGCGAACTTACCGCGACCACCCGTCTGCTTCTTGTACACCTCACGGTGGTTGTAGTTGGCTGTAAGCGCCTCTTTGTACTGAACCTGAGGAGCACCTTGGTTACACTCGACCTTGAATTCACGCTTCAAACGGTCCACAATGATTTCCAAGTGCAATTCACCCATACCAGAGATAACCGTTTGGCCTGTCTCTTCGTCCGTAGAAACACGGAAGGTGGGGTCTTCTTCAGCCAATTTGGCCAAAGCCATACCGAGCTTGTCTACGTCCGCCTGGGTCTTGGGCTCAACCGCCAAACCGATTACGGGCTCGGGGAAACTCATAGATTCCAAGATGATAGGACGCTTCTCGTCGCACAAGGTATCACCCGTACGGATGTCCTTGAAACCAACGCCTGCACCAATGTCACCCGCCTCGATCATGTCGATGGGGTTCTGCTTGTTGGAGTGCATTTGGAAAATACGCGAGATACGCTCTTTGTTGCCCGTACGCATGTTCTTGGTGTACGAACCCGCGTCAATCTTACCCGAGTAAACGCGGAAGAAGCACAAGCGACCTACGAAGGGATCCGTAGCAATCTTAAAGGCCAATGCAGAGAAAGGCTCATCGGGATCGGGCTTGCGAACTTCTTGCTCTTCCGTGTCAGGGTTGGTGCCGGTGATGGCCTCAACGTCCACGGGAGAAGGCATGTAGGACATAACAGCGTCCAACATCGTCTGAACACCCTTGTTCTTGAAGGCAGAGCCACACAATACGGGAGTGATCTTTTGAGCGATGGTCGCCTTGCGGATAGCGGCCACCAATTCTTCTTTGGTGATGCTATCGGGATCGTCGAAGAACTTCTCCATCAAGGTGTCGTCGAATTCAGCAACGGCCTCTACCAATTTTTCGCGGTATTCAGCGACCGTTTCCACCAAGTCAGCGGGGATGTCTACTACGTTGTAGGTCATGCCTTGCGTAGCGTCATCCCAAATGATGGCTTCGTTGGTCAACAAATCCACAACGCCCTGGAATTCCGTCTCTGCACCGATGGGTACTTGCAAAGGAATAGGGTTGCCCTTCAATTTTTCGTCGATCTGACGCACTACGTTGAAGAAGTCTGCACCGGTACGGTCCATCTTGTTCACGAAGGCGATACGAGGCACATTGTACTTCGTAGCCTGGCGCCATACGGTTTCCGTCTGGGGCTGTACGCCACCTACGGCACAAAGCAGAGCGACGGCACCGTCCAATACACGCAATGAACGCTCTACCTCAACGGTAAAGTCAACGTGTCCTGGGGTGTCGATGATGTTGATTTTGTACTGCTGGGTGTCGGCGGTGTCCTTCCCTTGAACGGTTGGGAAGCGCCAAAAACAGGTCGTAGCAGCTGAGGTGATGGTGATACCGCGCTCCTGCTCCTGAACCATCCAGTCCATGGTAGCAGCACCGTCGTGTACCTCGCCAATCTTGTGGCTAACACCCGTGTAGTAAAGAATACGCTCCGTGGTAGTCGTCTTGCCCGCGTCAATGTGGGCCATGATACCAATGTTGCGTGTGAATTTTAGATCGCGCTTAGACATGATATCAATAGATTAGAAACGGAAGTGTGAGAAGGCTTTGTTTGCCTCAGCCATTTTGTGAACGTCCATGCGCTTCTTAACAGCGGCGCCTTCCTCTTTAGCAGCAGCCATGATTTCGCCGGCCAACTTGGCAGCCATGCTCTTTTCATTGCGACCGCGGGCGTAGCCAATCATCCACTTCATAGCCATGGAGATCTTGCGCTCGGGGCGGATTTGCTGAGGAATTTGGAAGGTAGAACCACCTACGCGACGGCTGCGAACCTCGACGTGAGGCATCACATTGGTCAAAGCGGTCTTCCACTGGTCCAGGCCGTTGGCCTCGCCAGACTTTTCAGAAACGATGTCAATCGCATCATAGAAGATGGTGAAAGCGGTAGACTTCTTGCCGTCATACATCAAGTTGTTGACGAAACGAGTTACCAAGGGATCGTTGAAGCGGGGATCCGGTAATAAGGGGCGCTTCTTAGCACGCGTCTTTCTCATGATTTCCGATTATTTTTTTGCTTTGGGGCGCTTAGCACCATACTTAGAACGACGTTGCATACGACCGTTCACACCTGCCGTATCAAGGGCACCGCGAACGATGTGGTAACGTACACCTGGCAAGTCTTTCACACGACCGCCTCGAACGAGTACAATAGAGTGTTCTTGCAAGTTGTGGCCTTCACCGCCGATGTAGGCGTTGACTTCGTTGCCATTGGTCAGACGCACACGGGCGACTTTACGCATGGCCGAATTCGGCTTCTTAGGAGTGGTGGTGTACACACGTGTGCACACGCCTCGACGCTGGGGGCAAGAGTCCAACGCTGCGGACTTGCTCTTCTTTTCCAGCTTTACTCGTCCCTTACGTACGAGCTGTTGAATGGTAGGCATTCTTTTTAATTGTGTTGGTTGTCGTCGCTACAATAAACTATACCCCTAGTTTTTAGGGGACTGCAAATGTAGACCTTTTTTCTCTACGGACAACGCTGATTTTCTTGCAGTTTTTAAACTTTTTCGCACCGGGCCCGAATGGTATCTTTGGCCTCTTCCCATGTCAGCGTATTTATCTGCCCTCAATTCGGTCCAACAAGAAGCCGTTAAACAGACCGACGGTCCCGTCATGGTTATTGCGGGCGCAGGTTCGGGCAAGACGCGTGTTCTGACCTTCCGCATCGCTTATCTGATGGAGCAAGGCGTCGATCCATTTAACATCCTTTCGCTGACCTTCACGAATAAGGCGGCACGCGAGATGAAGGGCCGAATTGAAAAGCTCTTAGGAGGCACCGAAGCCAAGAACCTATGGATGGGCACCTTTCACTCCATTTTTGCACGCATTCTGCGCATTGAGGGACACCGTTTAGGCTATCCATCCAACTTTACGATCTACGACACCGAAGACGCCCAAAAGGTGATTGCCGGGTTGATTAAGGATCGCGGCTTGGATAAAGACATTTATAAGGTGAAGGCAGTGGCCTCTCGTATATCCGCCTACAAGAACAATTTAATCACGCCCAAGGCCTACCAGAACCGAGCGGACTTGCAGGAGGCGGATGCATCGGCACGCATGCCACAACTGGGCGAATTGTATGGGGCGTATATGGAGAAGTGCTTTCGGGCAGGAGCCATGGACTTTGACGACCTATTGCTGAAAACCAACGAGCTCTTTATCAAATTTCCCGAGGCGCTGGCGCGCTACCAGGAGCGATTCAAGTACATCTTGGTGGACGAGTACCAAGACACCAACCATTCGCAGTACCTCATTGTGAAGGCCCTGGCCTCGAGGTTCGAGAACCTCTGCGTAGTGGGAGACGATGCCCAGAGTATTTATGCGTTTCGGGGTGCCAACATTCGGAACATCCTGAACTTTCAAAAGGACTATCCCGACGCCAAACTGTTCAAGCTGGAGCAGAATTACAGAAGCACGGGCTGCATCGTTCAAGCGGCCAACTCCTTGATCAAGCACAATCAAGACCAGTTGGAGAAGGATGTTTGGACCAGCAACCCGCAAGGGGACCGAATTGTCGTTCACAAAAGTGTAAGCGACGCCGACGAAGGCAATTATGTAGCGCAGACGATTTGGGAAATGAACATGCGGGAACACATGGCCCACGACCAGTTTGCCATTCTGTACCGCACCAATGCGCAATCCCGCGCTTTTGAAGATGCCCTTCGCCGCCGCAATATTCCCTACCGCATCTACGGCGGCCTGTCCTTTTACCAACGAAAGGAAGTGAAGGACTTGATGGCCTATGTGCGTTTGACCGTTAATCCCAAGGATGAGGAAGCCTTTCGACGCGTCATCAACCT
>JALQUY010000057.1:7636-10274 GCA_023260615.1 Schleiferiaceae bacterium | reverse complement strand
CGTCAATCCGCCACCTCCTTTAGCTCGCTGTATGTGCAGCTTGTGACCAATGCCGCCTACGACACCTTGGACGGCAGCATGGAAGTCACGCCGATCGTGGTGAGCGATACGATGACTATGGATGCGGTAGAGGGTATTTGCTTCTACGGATTCAGCAATTACCGTGTACTTCCCCGCAACAACGACGACTTCATCGGCATCAACATCGCGCTCGATACCACGGACTTGCCCCAAAGCACCGTGGGCATCCAGCACCCGGATGCGCTTCAGGTCAAGGCCTACCCCAACCCCGGCCGTGAAACCCTTGTGGTGGAAGCAGAGGCGGGTGCCACCTACCAGCTCGTCGATGCCATGGGGCGTCCGGTCGCTCAGGGCACCCTGACCCAGAACCGCAACACTCTGGCGGTGGGTCATTTGGGCCGAGGCACCTACCTCTTGGTCGTGGAAAAAGACGGCCAACGCCAAGTGCTCCGAATCGCTTTGATCGACTAAGTCGCACATGGGCTTTGCACACATTCCCGTTCGCAGCGCGCGCACCCTGGGTGCGGGTGGTCTCCTCGTGGCGCTCCTCGCCATGGGTGGCATGGGCTGTGACCGTGGCGAAGCCATTGACAACGTCGCGCCGGAAACGCATTTGGCCGTCAAGTCCATTGAGCGCTACGGGGCGGACCGACTCAACTCCAAAGTGAGCATGAGTTGGTACGGCACCGACGTGGACGGCTATGTGACCGGCTATGAGCTGTCCCTGGACGGCAGCACATGGAAGCACAGCGCCAAGCAAGACAGCGTTTTCCTCTTTTCCATTCCTGCGGGCAGTGACACTGCGGACATCACGTTGTACGTTCGGGCCATTGACAACCAAGGGCAGCGCGACGAAAGTCCCGCCAGTTTGGTCTTCCCGCTGAAGAACGCTCCGCCGGTGGCCGAAGTGGACCAGGCCTCCCAATCCTTGGGTTCTGCCCTGGGGGTCTTGACCTACCGTTGGACCGCCACGGATCCCGACGGAAATGAAACGATTGCTGGCGCAGAGGTTCGAATGAACAACGGCACCTGGTACCCCATTGACCCCAAGCAGCCCATGCTCACCTTTGTGCTGGAGCCTGATGCGGGTGGTGGCATGGGAGCCACGGCATCCCTCTTTTACGGAAATGCGGTACAGCCCGCCCTGACCGGTTTGGATGGCCTGCAAGAAAACGGTGGAAACATCTTCCAAGTCCGCCTGACGGACATTGCCGGTGCAACAAGTGAAGTGGATTCAGCTTTGGAGGTTACCCTCCTGCGCCCAACCTCCGACCTTTTGGTCATCAGCGGGCAAACCGCCTCAGTGACGTCCAGCTACCAAGGCTGGCTCAACGCCTTGTCCTTGAGCTACGACTTGCTCGACCTCAATGCGAACAGCGGCGAGGCCCGTCCCTACTACTGGAATCCAACGTTCAAGCATATTTTATCGCAGTACGACCGCGTGCTGGCGGTGACCAATTCGGACAACGCCTTGGATCCAGTAACCGGCGCGACACAACCCTTGCTGGCACACATGGCGCAGGCGCTGCAGGCCTTCACGACTCAGGGCGGTAAGCTAATGACCACTACCGCCTTTGGCCCCAACACGGACTTCACCCCCTACATCGGCGCCTTCCCCATGGACGGGATTGTGACGTCCTCCGGGCAGGTGCGTTTGGTACCGGATTCGGCCTTGGTTCCGCAAGTGAGTGGCAACTATCCAGACCTTCACCCCAGCTCCATCGTTATTGGCATTAGCCCGTTGGTCGCCTCTGCGGACGCCGAAGTGTTCTACCGCGCGCAATTGACCAAATTGAGCGGATGGCAGGGCGACAATTTGGTGGCTGTACGCCGAAAGTACCTCGGCAATCCCGCCCACATCAACGAAGTCTTTTTCTCCGTCGAACTCCACCGCGTAGCCTCCAGCAGCCAAGCCATGGAAGACTTGCTCGAACAAATCCTCGTCTATGACTTTGCCTGGTAAGAAGCTGCTTTGGACCCTCGTCCTAGTGCTCGCCACGGTCAGCGGCTGGGCGCAAAAGACGGGTATTTTGCGCGGTACCGTGACCGACGCCGAAACGGGTGAACCTCTGCCCGCTGTGGGCATCACCTTGGTGGGCACCTACCTCAGTGCGGTCACCGACTTTGACGGCAAGTACCAAATTCCCGGAGTGCCGGCAGGCGACTACAGTATGAAGGTGCAGGTCCTCGGCTATGGAACGCAGGTCATCAACGGCTTGCGGGTAGAGGGCGGTAAAATCGTCCAGCGCAACATCAAGCTGAGTTCCTCCGTGGACGTCTTGCAGACCGTTACGGTTTTGGGCCAGCGCTCTCAGGTAGACTTGGAGTCGGCCAAGAGCGAACGCTCGATTACAGGCGATGACATTGCGCAGATGAACGTTCGGTCCGTGGAGGAAGTCGTCTCCCTCCAAGCCGGCGTGGCTAAGACCAATGACGGTATCCAAATTCGGGGCGCCCGCGTCTACGAGACCGAATACCTGGTTGACGGCATTTCGGCGCAAGATCCGCTCGCGGGAACGGGCTTTGGGGTTCGCGTGCAATCCTCCGCGATCCAAAGTGTGAAAGTCACCACCGGTGGCGCATCGGCCGAATACGGCGGCGGCTCGTCAGGCGTTAT
>JALQUY010000057.1:0-7626 GCA_023260615.1 Schleiferiaceae bacterium | reverse complement strand
CGACCCGCATTCGTGAGGGCGGTGACCGTTTAGAAGTTTCGGGCCGCTATGTGCGCGACTACCTGGGCAGCACCGACGCCGTGACCAGCTTCAACACGGACCAAGCGGAACTCAACGTCTCCTTCCCCCTGCCCGGCACCAAGCAGAAAGTGACCGTATTTAATTCGGCCACCATGGACATCACGGATGAGTACTTCCCCACCGTGGCCGATCAGCTGCACTCCTCCCTCTTCCCCAACAACCCCGAACAATGGGCGCCCCGCGAAAGCAACAGCTGGACGCATACCGCGAAGGTGGGCTGGCAAATCAAGAACGGCACCAAGTTGACCGCCACCAACCAGCATTCGCTCAACATCAACCAGAATTCGCGCACGCTGCAAATTGTGGGATTTGACGCCATTCTCGCGCCGGGTTACCAGTATGCGCGCAGCAAGAATTTGGACAACGCGACCACCTACACGCACCATAGCAATTTGACGGCCTTGAATCTGACGCATGTCTTCAATCCGCAGTGGGGCTTGACGCTGAGCGCGGGCCGAATGTTCACCAACCTGCGCGCCGACGCCAATGGCCGCCCCTTCCGCACCGCGACGGTAGACGGCATTTTGGACGAGGACAACATCGCCTCCTACCCCCTGGACGTCTTCAACCCTTACGACCCCAGCGGCATATTCTACATCCGCCCCGGCGATGGCCTGGTCAATAACGGGGGCATCAGCTCTACGTGGCACGACCACTACGCCCAGGAATACACCCTGCGCGGCAAGGTGAACTACTACCCTAAAAACAAGGTGCACCAAATCGCTACCGGATGGGAGCACCAGTGGAATGAATACCAGTGGGTCGACGTCACCGCTCCCTGGGTGGGCGCCCCCATTCAGCTCAACGACAGCGTGAGTACGCCCAGTATCAGCATCGGTTCGAGCAATGACATTTGGAAGGTCAATCCGCAGAAGGGCGGCGCCTTTTTGGAGGACCAAATCAGCTACAAAGGCATTCAGGCCAGCTTGGGCATGCGCTTTAACTATTGGGCTCCGGGCGCCTTTGCGGACCAAGCCATCGCCGATTCGACCGCGCCCGTCATTCCCGCCATACGCAGCGACTACCTGGCCAAAACGGTGAACCTCGGCGGCCTGCGCTGGAAAGCGCGCATGCTCCCTCGTGTGAATGTCTCCTTCCCCGTTCGGCCCAACCACGTGCTCTACTTCAACTACGGCCACAGCATGCGCTTGCCGCACCCACGCTTTATCTACGCCGGTTTGGATCCCGTATACCAAGACCGAAGCTTCTTGAGCTTTTTGGGAAATCCCGACTTGGATCCGGAAGTCAACGTCTCCTACGAGGTGGGCTACAAGGCGGCGCTGACCCGCGACTTAGCCATCACCGTGGGCGCCTACAACAACAACCGCTTTGACTACATCGTCTCCCGCCGTGTCATCGTGAAGGACCAAACGGGACGCCCCGTCACCAAAACGATGTACATCAACCAGGACTACGCCAAAATTCAGGGTCTGGAGCTGGGCGTAGATTACCGCTTAGGACGCCACTTCCGCCTCTTTGGCAACGGTAGCTTTCAGGTGGCCCGAGGCAAATCCAATTCGGCCCGCGAATCCGCTTTGCAAATTGAGCAAAACGGCGAAGTTTCCTTAACCCGCGAGACCTTCCTCGCCTGGGACCGACCCTGGAGCACCAACTGGGGCATCTTCTTCACCCCTGACAGCACCCTCAAAGTGGGTCGTTTGAGTTTGGCCGGTCTGAGCGGTTACGTGCAATACAATGCCTCCGCGGGCTACCGCTACACCCCCTATGAATACATCGGTGTGAACGATTTGGGCCGTCCCCAGTACCAACCGCTGATCGACCAGTACTTGGCGAAGCTGGCGCAACCTTGGCACAACTTTGATAGCAAGTGGTCCTACACGCTTTCCCGTGGGAAGTACCAGCGTGGGGCCACGCTTTCGGTGGAAATTAAAAACGTCTTCAACCGGAGGAATTCGCAAATTATCAATCCCGTGACGGGCCGCGCCTACGAATACGGCGATGACGTGCCCAATGAATGGCGCGATCCTCGCCCCGAATACAACGGTCCCCAAGAGTTTGGCTTGGACCCTCGCAACCCCGCTCGCTACCAGGCGCCTCGTCAAATCCTCTACGGCATCACCTTCAAGCTATGAGAAAGACCATCTTCCTCTTGTACTTGGTAAGTGCTGCGTGGACGGCACATGCCCAGCTATTGCCCTCCTACGGGGGTGAACGCGCGGGCCAGTCCGCCTTCCCCTTCCTGAAGAATGACTTGCACGTGCGTTCGGCCGGTCTCGCTGGCGCTTCCGTAGCACTCCCCGGTGATGCCTACGCCTTGGCCCAAAACCCCGCCGGCATGGCCTCCCTGAAAGGCACCTCCGTAGCGCTCAGCCATCTGGGCCTCAGCGGTGGTACGCAGCAGGCCGGCTTCTTCTTGTCCAAGCCCCAAAAAGGCCGCGACGCCGCATGGGGCCTGAGCATCAACCACCTGCAAACTCCCGGCTTTGCGGAGCGCACGGAATTTCAGCCCGGAGGCACCGGCTACCAGCTCTACTCTTCCCAAAGCAGTGTCGGTCTGAGTTATGCCCAACGCTTGAGCGAGCAGTTCCAGCTCGGCGTGACCCTAAAAGGCATCGGCGAAGTCTACACGACGGGAAGCCAAACGGGGGCCTACACGGCGATGACCGCCGCCGCCGACGTGGGCTTCCTCTACACCACAGATGTCAAGGACCTCCGCTTTGCCGTGGTCTTGAAAAACTTTGGCGGCTCGTCGGCCTTAACCGGGGATTTCTTGGCCGTGGACTTCAACCGAAGTCCCATCCAAGGCCTGGAATCCAATACCCTGCCCACGGAGTTTGCCATGGGTTTGAGCATGGTCCCTTGGCAACGCGGCACCCAGTCACTCTTAATCGCAGCCCAGCTCGTGCACCCCAACGACAACGCGGAAAACTACCGCATTGGCCTGGAATACCGTCCAAACACCCGGATCGCCGCACGAATTGGAAGCAAATTGAACACCCGCGGCCAGAGTTGGCCCGTGGGAGGGCTTTCCTACGACGGGGGCGCCCTAGGCCCCTTCCAAATGCGCATCGACGTTGCGGTTCAACGCACCGATGCCATGGGCTGGCGCAATACGCTGGGCCTGGTCTTCACTCCTAAATCCGAACGCCCATGATGCGCCTACGCCTTCTCGCCTTTGCCACCGCGCTGAGCTTGATCAGCTGCGAGGGCTACTTTGGCACTAAAACCGACTTGGGCTTCATCGATGTCCCCAATTACAGTGTGCGCGACATTGCCTATGTGCCCATTCAACCCGCCTTCACAGGCTTTGTGCATCCCTCGGACCTCTGCGTGGGCTTTGACGAATTGCTCTATGTCGTGGACGAAGCGACCGAAGAGATTATTTGCCTGAACGAGTCGGGCGTAGAGCAGGGCCGTTTGACCATTCCTGGGGTGACCACCGTTCGCCAGGACCGCCGCTTGGACCTCTTAGCCATTGGCCGCCACGACACCACCATCAACGGCGTCAGCTATTCCCTGGCCTGCTTGTACCGCATCCACCAAATTGGCCCCAACGGCGAATATGGCCTGCCCTACGCCCAGGTGGTGCACAAAACCGTACACCCTTTCTACTTCAAGAACACCTTCTCAACCTCAGACGCACAGGTGACCTTTGGCCAAGTAGCGGTTCTGGCCAGCAACCAGTCCGAAAAGAACAACCGCTACTACCTCACGCGCACCGGCCCCTCCGCCAACAATGCCAACCAGGGTCCCGACGATGCGGTCATCCTCTTTGACAACGAGGACCAGTACGTGTCGCCCATTTCCGTGACGACCTCCTCGGGCTTGTACACCAACTACTTCCAGGATCCCAAAGGCCTCGTCAGTTTTGCCCAGCCTCCGCAGTACACCGCGGCCGTGGGCGATGATTTTTGGTTCACCTCCTTGGATCCGGACCAAGCGCTCCAAGTGCAGCACATGACCTTCGTAGAAACCGAATTTGGCGCCGACTACCGCCCTGTCATCTACAACGGAGACAACAGTCTCGCGGACAGCTGGATCAACAAGGCCAACCGCTTCACCGAACCCTGTGCCATGACCATGGCCGGCGATGCCACGCGCTACCTATTTGTCGTGGACCGCCAGCGGGATTCCGTCTACCAGTTCACCGCCAGTGGCTTGGAGGGCATTCCGCCGCCTCCCGCTTCGGGCGAAACGCGCTATACCAAAGTGTCCTTTGGCGGGGAAGGCAGTGGACCCATGCAGTTCATTGAGCCTGCCGCCGTGGCGCATTACAAGAAGATTCTCTATGTCGTGGATGCCGGAAACGGCCGTATTTCCCGCTTTAAATGCACCCTCGACTTTGAATAAACCTAAAAAGTACCCACCCCTAACTTTGTGCTAACACCCAGCCATTTGAGACGCCGTAAATTTGACCGAATGAAGACCGAAACGATGAAAAAAATCTACACGCTCGCTGCCTTGGCGCTATCGCTCGTCGCCTTTGCCGCCAACCACGCTGTATCCGTGGTGAACAACAGTTTTTCTCCCGCTACCTTGACCATTGCCCAAGGCGATACCGTCACGTGGACGCAGGTGAATGGCGTACACAATGTCAATGGCTCCACGAGCACCTTCGCCAGCAACCCTGCCAGCTTTGGCAACGGAGCTGCCGCAGGGGGCACCTGGACCTACCAGTTCGTGTTCTCCACGGCAGGCGTTTACCAATACCAATGCGACCCCCATGCATCAAGCATGCAGGGCAGCATCACGGTGACGGCAGCGGCTTCAACTCCAACTCCTTGCACCGAGTTTTTCTTCTCCGAATACGTTGAGGGATCTAGCAACAACAAAGCGCTGGAAATCTACAACCCCACGGGAATGCCTAAAAGCATTTCAGGGTATACCATTGCCCTCTTCACCAATGGTGCCACAAGCACCACCAACACATTCGTCTTCCCTGCTGGAACGACGATTCCCGCGCATGGCACCTATGTCATTGCACACGGTCAAGGAACGGCTGCACTTTTAGCGGTGGCCGACACCAGTTATGCCTTCCCCAACGTAGCTAGCTTTAACGGCGATGATGCCGTGGTGCTTTTTGACCCCTCCGGTGACACCTTAGATATCATCGGCATCGTGGGCGTTGATCCAGGTACCAACTGGACCGTAGGCACGGGTGCCACAAGTGAATACACCTTGGAGCGTTTGGCTTCCGTTACGCACGGCCAGTTGGATTGGACCGTAGGTGCCACCGAGTGGACCGTCTACCCCCAAAATACCTTCACCCAATTGGGCGCACATACCTCTACCTGTGCGAGCACCCCTCCTGCATACGATATGATCGGCGACTACACCACCGTAGACGCCAACGGTGTGGCGGATAGCTTGACCGCTTATGCCCACTTCATCGGTACCATCTTCACCATTGACTACGACGGAAATGCCGGCTACAGCTTTTACATTCACGACGGCACAGGCGGCATCAACGTCTACAAATCCAGTGATTTGGGCAGCTATACCGCTCCCCAACGCGGAGACTCCATTGAGGTCTACGGCACCATCATTCAGTTCAACGGACTGACGGAAATCGCTCCAGATACGATCAACGTTTTGGCCACAGGGGCCGCAACCCAGAACCCCACGGTGACGACCACCTTGGACGAGCCTCAAGAGTCCGAGTTGGTTCGCATAAACAACGTCAGCTTGGTGACTCCTTCCCAGTGGACCAACAGCGGTTCGGGCTTCAATGTAGACGTCACCAACGGCACGAGCACCTATGTCGTGCGCATTGATGCGGATTGCAACCTCTACGGCACAGCCGCTCCTACGGGTACCTTTGACGTGGTAGGCGTAGGAAGCCAGTACGACAACAGCAGCCCCTACACCAGCGGCTACCAGCTTTTCCCACGCGACACCAATGACATCATCTACGGTGGCACGGTGTCGAACCTCGATGCGATTGGCGACTACAACAACGTAAATGCATCTGGCGTTGCGGACAGCTTGGGGGTCACGGCCCGCTTCCAAGGCACGGTCTTCACCATTGACTTTGACGGCAATGCCGGTTACAGCTTGTACATCCATGACGGCACGGGCGGTATCAACATCTACAAGTCCACCGACATCGGCAGCTACACGGCTCCCATGATGGGCGATGTGATTGAAGTTTACGGTACCATTGCTCAGTTCAACGGTTTGACCGAACTCATTCCCGACAGCTTGACGCTTGTGAGCATGGGCGGCACGATCCAAACGCCCACCTTGGCGAGCACCTTGGGCGAAGCTCAGGAGTCCGAACTCGTTCGCTTCAACAACATGTCATTGGTCACCCCTTCGCAGTGGACCAACAGCGGTTCGGGCTTTAATGTGGACATCACGGACGGTTCCAACACCTACGCGATGCGCATCGACGCCGACTGTAACCTCTACGGAACGGCAGCTCCTACCGGCTTGTTCGACGTCATCGGCGTCGGAAGCCAGTACGACAACAGCAGCCCCTACACCAGCGGCTACCAGCTCTTCCCGCGCGATACCAACGACATCATCCCCGTGGTGGCTACGAACCCAAGTATTCGCTTTGCGGTGGCCTCGGCCTCAGCCTTGGAAGGCAACGTGACTGAAAACATTCACCTGGTCATCAACCCCACATACGCGTCGGCTTCCACGGTAACGATTCGCCACAACGCGGGGGCTGGTTTTGTCGTCGGTACGGACGCGACGTTTAGCCCCAGTATTTCCGCCACAGGCACGAGCATCACAGTTCCCGCCAATGCGGATACGGTAACCCTGTCCATCACCTTGATCGATGATGCCTTGACGGAAGGCGACGAGTCCATTGACCTTTTGATTGACGCCGCAGGTTCGGGTCTCCAAGTCGGTGCCATCGACTCCATGCGCTTCACGATCATCGACAACGACATCATCATTCCTACGTACACCATTCCCCAAATCAAGGGTCAAGACGCCAACGGCGTAAATGACTCAAACGGAGTCTACTGCAAAGTGATTGGTACGGTTCTCGGCGTGAATACCCAAAGCGCCAGCACGGGCAACGTAGCCTTCACCATCCACGACGGCAACGTAGGCTTTGGCGTATTCTCACCTGCAAGCGCTAACCACAACTACAGCGTGAATGAAGGCGATGTGGTTCGCGTCATCGGTACTATCGGCCAGTTCAACGGCCTAGCCCAAGTGAACGCGGATTCCATCGCCGTGGTGAGTACCGGCGCGGCGCTGCCCACCCCCACCGCTATTGTGGCCTTGGACGAGAGCACCGAAAGTGACTTGCTTCGCATGAACAACGTCACGATTGTGAACCCTGCTCAGTGGACCAATGCCGGTTCCGGCTTCAACGTCGATATCACGGACGGCACCAACACCATCCAGTTGCGCATCGACGCCGATGTGGACCTCTACAGCCAGCCATGCCCCGTGGGCACTTTTGACGTGGTTGGTATTGGCGGCCAGTATGACAACAGCAGCCCCTACACCAGCGGCTACCAGATGCTTCCCCGCTACATCGCTGACGTGATTTTCCCCACGCCGATGTCCTACGACTTGGCCGTGACGGAAATCATGGCGGGTTCCAACGACCCCAACAGC
>JALQUY010000056.1 GCA_023260615.1 Schleiferiaceae bacterium | reverse complement strand
CCGAATTTGCGGGCTTGCACTTCACCGGCTCTACCGCGGTCTTCAAGCACCTCTGGAAGGAAATCGGCACCAACATTGACCGCTACAAGGCCTATCCCCGCATTGTGGGCGAGACGGGCGGCAAGGACTTCGTCGTAGCACACCCTTCCGCGAATGCGCAAGAGGTGGTGACGGGCCTCGTGCGCGGCGCCTTCGAATTCCAAGGCCAAAAGTGCTCCGCAGCCTCGCGCGCCTACATCCCACAAAGCCTCTGGGCAGAGGTGGAAGCCGGCTTGAAGCGCGACCTAGCGACGTTTAAGACAGGCACTCCGGGCGACCTGAAGAACTTTATCACCGCCGTCATCGACGAGCGTGCCTTTGACAAAATCGCGGGCTTCATCGACGACGCAAAGTTGAAGTCGGATGCCCAAATTATCGCCGGAGGTGGCTACGACAAGTCCAAAGGCTACTTCATTGAGCCCACGGTTATCCTGACCACCAATCCAAAGTTCCGGACCATGTGCGAGGAGATTTTTGGCCCCGTTTTGACGATTTACGTTTACCCCGATGCGGAGTGGTCCTCCACCCTGGCTTTGGTGAACGAAACCTCCGAATACGCCTTGACCGGTGCTGTTTTCGCCACGGACCGCGCGGCCGTCGACGAAGCTACCAAAGCCCTCGCCTTTGCTGCAGGAAACTTCTATGTGAACGACAAGCCTACCGGTGCCGTCGTGGGCCAACAGCCCTTTGGTGGCGCTCGTGGTTCGGGCACCAACGACAAAGCAGGTTCTGTTCTGAACTTGCTGCGTTGGGTTTCTCCGCGCACCATCAAGGAGACCTTGGTACCCCCCACCGACTACCGCTACCCCTTCATGGGCTAAGAGCGTCAAGGCGCTTGGAACCATGCGCCGTTCATCCAGACGGAAATTTTAAGCGTTTAATGGAAAAAGGCGGCCCGCTTGGGCCGCCTTTTTGCTTCCGTACCACGGCGCTTTACCGCGCAGGAATGCGAACGACGTACTTCGTCGAGTAGAACTCTCCGGGCAAGATATCCGGCAAGGGAAAGAGGGTGGACTTCAGGCCTTTGAGCTCTTCCGTCAAATCCCCTCCCTTGAGCGCATAGAGGGCTGCATTGGGGTTCTTGCTCCATAGGTGGCGCGACCAGCCCATGAGTGTAGCAGCTGGAGCCACTGCCCGTGTAACCACCGCGTCAAAAGGTCCTTTGAGCGATTCGGCGCGCCCGTGAATGGCCGTCACATTGGGTAGGCCCAAGGCATCCACCACGGCTTGAACCACTTTGATTTTCTTGCCAATGGAATCGATGAGCGTAAACTGCACATGAGGGAAGGCAATGGCCAAGGGGATGCCCGGAAAACCCCCACCCGTGCCAATGTCCAAGATGCGCAAACCTGGGCGATGCGGGACAATGCCCCCCAAGCAGAGGGAGTGGAGAATGTGGCGTTCCCAAATGCCGTCTTCGTCTTTTCGGGATATCACGTTGATTTGAGCGTTCCATTCCGCATAAAGTGCGGGCAAAGCCTCCATCTGCTCGATGGCGGCTGGTGTCAAAAAGGGAAAGGGCGCTGCCCAGTTTTCAGGTGCCGTCATTTTTTCCAGAAGGTTAATGCCCTAGTCAGTAGACGCACACGTAAGTATGCGGGAACGCTCAGGCCTACGGCCCATCCAGCGCCCAAACGCCGGCTCCATTGCACCGCATACACCCAGAAGCTGACCTGCAGCAACACATAGACCCCAAGCAATGCTTGAAGCTGTCCTTGCAGGAAGCGAATCTGAGGACTGGGCTGGAGCATGCCAAAATCCTCCATGTGCATCCAAAGCAAAGCCAAGTGCAAACCCGCGGCCACCGCTACGAGATCCACTAGAAGGATCAAAAGTCCATACCGAGCCACCGCAAAGCGTTCGCTTCCCTCGCGGTGGGCGCGCATTTTAGGATCGTGTTGGGGCAACCAGGGACGCGTCAGAAAAGCGGAAGACTGGGGAACAGGAACCACCGCTCCCTGCGGCACTAAATCGTTCAGTAGGAACTCGGCTTCGCCTCCGTCCAAGTGCATACTCGTTAAGTAGCCCTTTATGTCGAAGAACCCTTGGGTTTTGAAGGCAAAGTTTACCGGAACCATACCCGTAGTCTTGACCGCCTTCAGCGCTGGGAAGAGCGGGCGGGCACGCAGATGGGCCCAGGCATTTACCGCCAGGGATTCCACGCGTTCTCGGAACGATGCGGTGCGGGGTGCCACCACAGGTGCGAAAGAAGCGATGGCCTTTCCTCGGCGCAAAGGCGACGTCAACGCACGCTGCCACTGCGCCATGTCCGAGGGCACTTCACAGCGAGTGTCCACCCACAAGCTGTAGGGACGGTGTGCTGCTTTTACGGCAAGGGTTAACGCCAATTTTCGGGTGCTCCAAAAGCGCTCGGAAGCTGGCAAGGTGACCACAATGAGCGACGGGTACTGCCGCTTGAGTGCTTCCAAGGTGTTGGCCGTGTCATCCTCACTCTGGTTGTCTACCGCCAGGATTTCCGCTTCTGGTAGGTGCGTAAAGGCCGCATGGACCCAGCGCTCAAAGCCTTCCGCATCGTGGCGACCGACGATCATCAGGCTGCATTCGGACGGCTCAAGCCCTTTGCCCGAAGCACGATTCCACGAAAACCAAGGCAAAAACAGGCGGACCGCGGCCAGACTTCCGACGACCAAGAGGGCCAAAGAGCCCCAGAAAATGAGGTTCATCGCGCTCACCGTTTCGGCCGAAAGCGCGCCGACTTGCAAAAAGACAGAGTAGCCCATACGGGCACAAAAGTAGTCCATAGGAAAGGCCTAATTTTGCTGCATGCAATTTGATCTTGTTGCCCAAGATTCGGGCAGTTCAGCGCGGGCGGGAACCCTGCACACCGCCCACGGAGCCGTACCCACCCCCATCTTCATGCCGGTAGGAACCTTGGGCACGGTGAAGGGCGTACATCCGACCGAACTCAAGAACGACATCAAGGCGCACATCGTCCTGGGCAACACCTACCATTTGTACTTGCGTCCGGGTACACCCATCTTAGAAAAAGCGGGAGGCCTGCACGGTTTTACAACCTGGGACGGCCCCATGCTGACGGACAGTGGCGGCTTCCAGGTGCACAGCCTGCAGGACATTCGGAAAATCACGGAAGAAGGCGTCAAATTTCAATCGCATATTGACGGTAGCCGGCACCTCTTCACCCCAGAGGCCGTGATGGACATCCAGCGCACGATTGGCGCAGACATCGTCATGGCTTTTGACGAGTGTACGGACTATCCCTGCGCTAAACCCTATGCCCGCGAGGCCATGGAGCGCACGCACCGCTGGCTGGACCGTTGCTTCACGCAGTGGAATGCCACGGAGCCCAAATACGGCTACGAACAGGCGCTCTTTCCCATCGTTCAAGGAAGTACCTACCCCGACTTGCGCCAGGAATCGGCCGAATACATCGCCTCCAAAGGCGCCTTTGGCAACGCCATCGGCGGCCTAAGCGTCGGCGAACCTGCCGAGGAGATGTACGCCATGGCCGATCAAGTCTGCCGCATTTTGCCCACGGACAAACCGCGCTACCTCATGGGGGTCGGAACGCCCGCCAATATTTTGGAAAACATCGCGTTAGGCGTAGATATGTTTGACTGCGTCATGCCTACCCGCAACGCCCGCAACGGCCAAATCTTCACCTCCGAAGGCATCCTCAACCTGCGCAATGCCAAGTGGGCGGACGACTTCAGCCCCTTGGATCCGTACGGCGATGCCACTGTAGACCAACGCTACAGCAAAGCCTACCTACGCCACCTCTTCCATGCCGATGAGCAACTTGGCCGCCAGATTGCCAGCATTCACAACTTGCGCTTCTACCTCTGGTTGGTGGAGCAAGCGCGTGCACACATCCTGGCCGGAGATTTTGCCAGCTGGAAGAACCAGATGGTCCCCAAACTCCAAAACCGCCTTTAAACCATGAAACGCTGGGGCATGAGCCGCCTAGACCGCTACATTTTCTTCAAATTTTTGGGGAATTACGGGCTGTTTTTAGGCTTGGTCATGCTCATCGCCGTTGTTTTCGACATCAGTCAGAAGCTCGACAATTTCATCAGCCAAGGCGCTAGCGTTTCAGCCATTCTGGGGGATTATTACGTCAATTTTATCGCCTTCTACGGCACCACCTTCACCGGACTCATTGTCTTCCTGTCGACCATTTTCTTCACCGGCCGAATGGCGGACCAAACCGAAATCACCGCCGTCCTGACCGGTGGAGTCTCCTTCCAGCGTTTGCTAAAGCCCTACTTTCTGGGTGCCACAGTGGTCTTTGTACTTACGGCCACCTTGAGTCACTTCATTATTCCGCAGACCAACATTCGGCGCATCCACTTTGAGGATACCTACGTGCAAGACGTCATGCCCTCCCGGCCTATCAATATCCACCGTCAGGTCTTGCCCGAACATTTCGTCTACGTCGAAACGTGGAGCCCCGAACGCCTCGGCGGCTACCACTTCACCTACGAACGCTTCGACCAAACCCGCATGCTGGAAAAGTTGGAATGCGATTTTATCCGCTTTGACACGATTCGGCAGCTTTGGCAGCTCGACAATTGGACGCGCCGAACCTGGAACGACCAAGGCACTCAGCATCTGAGCCGGGGCCGCCGCTTAGACACCGCCTTCAGCTTTGGGCCCAGCACCATTTCGCCCGACCTGCGAAGCACCGCCACCATGACCTCCCCCGCGCTTTGGACCTTTCTGCAGCAAGAACGCCTGAGCGGATCTGAAGCGGTCATTTACCACGAAATGGAATGGTACCGGCGAACGGCCTACCCCTTCTCCGTGTACATCTTGGTGCTCATTGCGGTAGCCTTAGCTTCCGAAAAGCGCCGGGGCGGCATTGGCGCCCAAATCGCCATGGGCCTCCTCCTAGCAGTGACCTACATCTTCGTCATGCAGCTCAGCGGCATCTTCGTAGCCTCCCCCTACATCACGCCTTGGCTGGCCGTCTGGATGCCCAATCTTTTGTTTGCGGTGCTCGGGGTCTACCTCTACCTTCGAGCGGCTAAATAACCGGCTATGTCCCTCCTCCGCCCGACCGACGATTCGCCCATCTGGGTGCACCACCTCTGGATGCATTTTATCGTCCTCATCTGGGGATTTACGGGCGCCTTGGGTCGGCTGATCCACGTGGAAGCCTTGCCACTCGTTTGGTACCGCATTCTCCTGGCAGCCTTCTTCATGTATGCCTATGTGCGCTTGACCAAAAAGCGCTTTAGCCTCCCTCCACGCGAACTCTGGGGAACCCTCAGCCTGAATGCAGCCATTATCGTAGTGCACTGGATTACCTTCTACCACGCGATTAAAATTTCCAATATTTCGCTGACGCTTGCCTGCTTGAGTACGGGACCCTTTTTCACGTCCTTGCTCGAACCCCTCTTTTTCAAACGCCGCATCTTGCCCGCCGAAATTTTGATTGGCGGCGGGGTGGTCGCTGGCATGGCCTTGCTCTTTGGATCCGTGGAAGGCCAAACGACCGCCATCCTCGTAGGCCTCACAAGCTCCATCCTCAGCGCTCTCTTCTCCGTCCTCAACGGCCGTATCGTCAAACGCATGCCTCCTTTGGACATCTCCTTCTGGGAAATGAGCCTCGGCGTGCTGCTTTTAAGCGTTTATCTCCTCGCAACAGGCGATCTTACGTCGGCGGTCCTGGCGCCCAGCGGTAGCGACTGGTTTTATCTGGTCCTACTGGCGACCTTCTGCACGGCCTTTGCCTTTGTGCAATCGGTCCGAATCATGCGCTACCTCAGCCCCTTCACGGTCATGCTCACCATCGCCATGGAGCCAGTCTACGGCATTCTCATCGCACTCCTCCTATTCGCCGAATCCGAAGCCATGAACACCGGCTTCTACCTCGGCATGGCCGTTATTCTCGCCATGTTGGCTGCCGATGCCCTTCTCAAACGCCAAAAGCGCCGAAAGAACCTCTAAGAGTTTTCCACATCGCCCGGGTCAAGCCCCCGGGAATGTGTAAGTTTGAACCCTTGCCTAAAAACTATGGACTATCTAGATTTTGAAGCCCCCATCAAAGAGCTGGACGAGCAAATGGCCAAAGCCCAAGCCCTCCAAGCGGAGACGGGCGTAGACATGAGCGACAGCCTGAAAGAGCTGGACAGCAAGCTTGCAAAGGCTCAAGCAGAACTCAAAGCGTCGCTCACCCCCTGGCAACGCGTCCAATTGAGTCGCCACACGGGCCGTCCCTACACCTTAGCTTACATCGAGGCTATGACGGGAGGCAACTTCATCGAAATGCACGGCGATCGACACGTTAAAGACGATAAAGCCATGGTCGGCGGCTGGGGAAGCATCGAAGGCGAGAGCTTTATGTTCATCGGCCAACAAAAAGGGGTCACTACCAAGCTGCGCCAACTGCGCAACTTTGGCATGGCCAACCCGGAAGGCTACCGCAAGGCGCTTCGCTTGATGAAGCAAGCAGAAAAATTTGGACGCCCCATTGTCACCCTCATCGACACTCCAGGAGCCTTCCCCGGCCTTGAAGCTGAAGAGCGCGGTCAAGGCGAAGCCATTGCACGCAACATCCTAGAAATGGCACGCTTGAAAGTGCCCGTCATTTGCATCATTATTGGCGAAGGCGCCTCAGGTGGCGCACTAGGCATTGGCGTCGGTGACCGTGTGATGATGTTGGAAAACACCTGGTACTCCGTCATCAGCCCCGAATCCTGCTCCTCCATCCTTTGGCGCAGCTGGGACTTCAAAGAGCGAGCCGCAGAAGCCCTAAAGCTTACTGCCCAAGACATGCTCAGCAACGGTTTGATTGACGGTATCATTGAAGAGCCTGCAGGGGGCGCTCACCGCGATCCCAAGGCGATGTTCCAAATCCTTTCAACCGAAATTCTTCGCCTCTACAACGAGCTAAAAGACATCCCGTCTGCCGAATTGGTGAACGCCCGAATTGAGAAATTCTGCGCCATGGGCGTATACGACGAAGCCGCTTCCTGATCTCATGGAACAAGCTGCCTCCACCCCTTCACGCGCCCGCCGGGACGCTACCGTCCTCCCCCTAGGAGGCGTGGGCCGTATCCCACCGCAGGCCATTGAATTGGAGGAAGCGGTTCTAGGTGCTTTGCTCATCGATCGCGATGCCCTGTCCAAAGTGGTGGACATCTTGGCTCCTGAATCCTTTTACGTCGAAGCCCACCAGCACATTTTTGAGGCGGTCACCCACCTATTTGGCGAATCCGACCCCATCGACATCCTCACCGTGGCCCAGCGCTTGCGCAAAGAGGGGAAGCTGGACAAAATTGGTGGCGAAGCCAAACTCATTGGCCTCTCCACCCGCGTATCGTCCTCCGCGCACATCGAATACCACGCGCGCATCGTTGTACAAAAGCACATCCAGCGCGAACTTATTCGCATCTCCAACGAGATGATTGAGGAGGCCTACGACGAGACCAACGACGTTCTTGAACTACTCGATAAAGCGGAACAAAACCTCTTTAACGTCTCTCAAGGCAACTTGAAGAAGAACTACGAGGGCTCGTATGAACTCGTCAAGCAAGCCGTTAGCCGCATTGAAGAAATTTCTAAGCGCGAAGGCCTTTCAGGCGTTCCCACAGGGTTTACCGGTGTAGACCGCGTAACATCCGGTTGGCAGAAGTCCGACCTCATCATCATTGCCGCCCGTCCTGGTATGGGTAAAACGGCCTTGGTTCTTTCCATGGCCCGAAATATGGCCATCGACCACAACACGCCTGTCGGAATTTTCTCCCTAGAGATGTCCTCGGTGCAGCTCATCACCCGTCTTATTTCGTCTGAAACAGGCATTGGCGCGGAGAAGCTCCGAAAAGGCAACCTCGATACCACGGAATGGCAGCAACTCACCTCCAAGGTCAAGCGCTTGGAAGATGCTCCTATTTACATTGACGATACCCCGGGACTCTCGGTATTTGACCTACGTGCCAAATGCCGCCGCCTCGTTGCGCAGCACAAAGTGGGTATCATCATCATCGACTACTTGCAGCTGATGACGGCAAGTGCAGGCAAGGCTGGGGGCAACCGCGAACAGGAAATTTCAACGATTTCGCGCTCACTCAAGAGCATAGCTAAAGAATTGGAAATCCCCGTCATTGCCCTTTCACAGCTCAGTCGTGCCGTAGAAACGCGCGGTGGCAGCAAGCGTCCCTTGCTTTCGGACTTGCGTGAATCCGGCGCCATTGAACAAGACGCAGACATTGTGTCCTTCATTTACCGTCCCGAATACTACCAGATCCACGAATGGGACGACGATGGCACTCCTTGCGACGGTCAAGCCGAACTCATCATCGCCAAGCACCGTAACGGTTCATTGGAAAACGTTCGACTCAAGTTTGAAGGCGCCATGGCGAAGTTCTCCGACCTAGACCACCACCACAGTGGCGGTTCAATGCCCACCGTCTTTGAATCTAAAATGAACGCTGCGGCCAACGATGCCTTCACGGCTAAGGTCGACCCCATGGACGACGACTACGACGTGTTCTAAGGCGGTCTTGTCGTTTATCCGATAGCCATCCTACCCACGGCGAGCGCGCCGGTCACCCTCACTCGCCATACCCTTCCCCTGGTTAGGCACGATTTCGTTCTATCGAACATACGCTAGCCATCCCGGCACTGCCCAGCACGTCGTACAAACCCGGAAACGTCCGATTAATTGAACATACGCCAGCGTCCTTCAAAGAGGACAGCGGCTGCAGCTACGGGGTAGTTTTCCGCCAAAAAGATGGTGTTGGGTATCCATCCTTGGTTGGCGTTCTGGAATTTCACCAAGAATTCGGCCTCTTTCTTGAACCGAATGCCCGCCAGCGGCGTAACAATCCCGTTGGGCGCGATGCTGCCCGAGTTGGGCGAATAGGCGAACTGCCCGCGTTCGGCGACATAGACGGGACGTGCCCAAGAACCCGCCCAGCCAATGGCCTCCAGCGCGATGAAAAATTGGGTATTCGGATTGATATTCCACTGACGGTCCCAAGCCGCCTTCAGCATGAAGGGAGGCATCATAAGCTCAGGTGCTGAAGTCCACGTGAAAGTGGCTGTAAACTTCAAATGGGCGTCCTTCCCTGTGGGGTCCAAAGACCAAGGGCCCGTCCAAGTGGCCCACACCAATTGACTGGCAGGAGTTGCCGTCCACACCCCAACATCCGTCGCGCTTTGTGCCACCAAAAGATTCCGCTCGCTATAGCTATGGTACTGAAGGTTGAGCCAAGTCTCTTTAAGCCGCACAGGTATGGACACGGACATGCTAGAAGGTTGAAGCACTTCCTGACCCGACCAAAAGGGCGCGTACTTACGCTCTGCGCTCAACGTAATGGGCGTATACAGGATACGATTTAAAGCCACGACATAATTGCCTGAAGCGACATGGTACTTCACTTCCGACGACCGACTTGTGAGGTGTATGTACGGATCCCAAGTCACGCCAAAAGAACTAGTGGAGTCATTCACATATTGTCCACGTCCAAGAAGCCCTAAACGCATTGAATTGTACCCCCACTTCCCATAGAGGCGGCCTAGTGAAACATCATGGGATCGTGACGAAAGTGTGTCCAAGAAGCCACTCGTGGGTCCCTGAAAACTTCGCATCTTTTCCTCCCCCGAATAAGCGATCAACCATTTGGAATGCAGCGTAAGGGTCGCCCAGCCACCGATTTCCGAAGCATGAGATTTTGCTGAAGTCCAGCGTGTAGGCACCAGGGCCCTATTGGAAATAAACGCTGTCGATTCCGTCAAAACATTCGGGTCTACTACTCCACCCGTTTCATTCCGCGTGCCTTGAATAGCACTTAAACTCCCCTTGAATTCCCAGGTTCCGGCACTGTCGCGTGCTTCATGCATGACGGTGAGCTGATCCGCCCCGTAGCGCTCATTGTACAACTGCCCTTGTGCTTGCAAACGTCCGTAATGAACATTCCAATGTTTGTAGGCCGATTGTGGCGCCGTTGCATTTAATTCAAAATACTGACCACGTCCCTGACTGCTCTGGTAGGTCCACTCTACACTGGGAATAGGCCCCTTCCTAAAATAGATGGGATAGCCCTCTTGTTTCACCGCATTGAAATCGCTGAACCAGGTTCCTTGCGGAACACCAAATTGAAACTGAGGCGCCCCTAATGTCCCTATCGCTAAATCCTTCAGGACCACTGTCCGACTCAAGTAATTTCGATAATGAACAGCCGGCAACTCCGTTTCGAAGCTCCAATAGCCCCCATAGCTGAGGATTCTGAACCACTTCTCTACAAATTGCCCTTTAGGTACGCTGCTACTATCTGGTTCATCGCCAAAAAAGTCAGATACCATGAC
This sequence comes from Schleiferiaceae bacterium, assembly GCA_023260615.1. Lineage (GTDB taxonomy): Bacteria > Bacteroidota > Bacteroidia > Flavobacteriales > Schleiferiaceae > TMED14. The sequence continues at coordinate 382 of JALQUY010000056.1, read as the reverse complement.
TACGACTGAGTCGGGTGTTGCGGAAGCCTGTTCTGGGGCATCCTGCCCATAGGAGGTCACAACGCCCCAGAGTCCCATAAACAGTGCTATCAAGCGGCGTTGTTGCATGCCGGAAAATTACGCAAATAAAAAAGCCCCACCACGTGGGTGAGGCTTAGTAGAAGTATGGCGGCGACCTACTCTCCCGGTTTTATCCAGTACCATCGGCGCAGTTGGGCTTAACTATTCTGTTCGGAATGGGAAGAAGTGATCCCCAACGCAATAACCACCATGTTTTAACAAGGTTTTTAACAAATTGGAAGCAACATAAAACAATCTGGATGAAAAATCCACGGGTAATTAGTACTACTCGGCTATGACATTACTGCCTTTACACCTGTAG
>JALQUY010000055.1:7359-10769 GCA_023260615.1 Schleiferiaceae bacterium | reverse complement strand
ATGTCGCCTACGTTTCGAGAGGCTACGGCCGAAAGACCAAGGAAACCCGCATCGTCCATGTGGATGACCGGGCTGAAGACGTCGGAGACGAAGCCCTCATGGTCAGGAGGCACTTTGGCCACTCCACCGACGTGGATGTCGTGGTCGCTCACAGAAGACGCGAGGCCTTTCCGCTTCTACCGGCCAAATGCCCTGTGCTTTTAGACGATGCCCTGCAACATTGGGATTTGCGTGCACCCGTTTCCGTGCTCATCTGTCCCTACGGCAAATGGTACACAGAAGAAAAAGTCTTACCCGCCGGCCCATTGCGCGAATCTCCACAAGCGGCCGAACGCGCCTCCGCCGTCTTAATCACGCGCTGTCCCTACCCACTGGACGCGCACGAAAAATTGCGCATTTCGCAACTTCTTGGGCTTCACAAACAGCAAAAACTCTTTGCAGCTCAGGAACTTATGGGTGAACCACTACCCGTTTGGGGGGCACCTGCTTGGCGTGGCGATGAATCTGCCTTGGTCTTTTCCGGCATCGGTGAGCCGGCGGAATTTGAAGCGTTTAGTACCCACTCCGACCGCTTCCCTCAGGGAGGCGTGGCGGCCGTCACCTTGCGATTTGACGACCACCAAGACCTCGACGAAGCCCGATGCACCGAAATTGCCACCGCCGCTTTCCAAGCCGGTTGCAATGCCATTCTGACAACATCCAAAGACCTTGCACGCCTCCCCGAAAAGCCCAAAAGCTGGCAGAATTTAAACGTTTACCGCATCCCCCACGAAGCGGACCTTGGACCCGACGAAATTCCCTTCCTTCAATGGTTGCAAGAGCAATGGAAGGCCCACGGATACCGCGTACCTTTGCCCCTATGAGCGACGCCGTTTCTACGACCTATGAGGCCGTCATTGGCCTAGAAGTTCACGTACAGATGAACACCAAGTCCAAAGCCTACTCCAAGGATGGCTACGACTACGGAGCGGCCCCCAATACCCAAGTATCCCCCATCACCCTGGGCCACCCCGGGACCTTGCCCAAAGCCAACATCGGTGTGGTGCGCAATGCGGTACGCTTGGGATTGGCCTGTGGCTGCAGCATTCGGGAATACAACTCCTACGCTCGAAAAAACTACTTCTACCCCGACTTACCCAAGGGCTACCAAATAACCCAGGACCAAACCCCCATTTGCACGGGTGGTGGCGTCTGGATTTCGTCCGATACCGTGGCTCCAAAGCAGATTGGCCTGACGCGCATTCACATGGAGGAAGACACGGGTAAATCCATCCACGATTTGGACCCCTTCCACACCTTGCTGGATTTGAACCGTGCAGGTGTTCCCTTGCTCGAAATTGTCTCCGAGCCCGACTTCCGAAGCGGCGAAGAGGCCTACCTCTACTTGCAGGAAATCCGCAAACTCGTTCGCTATTTGGACATCTCGGACGGCAACATGGAGGAAGGTTCGCTGCGTTGTGACGTCAACATTTCTATTCGCCCAAAAGGCCAAGCCAAATTTGGCACCAAAGTAGAGGTGAAGAATTTGAACTCGTTCCGAAATGTGCAGCGCGCCATTGACTATGAATTTCAGCGCCAAAGCGACGTACTGAACGCCGGTGGCAGCCTCCGTCAAGAGACGCGAACATTCGACGCAGCCAAAGGCAGTACCACCGCGATGCGTAGCAAGGAAGACGCCAACGACTACCGCTACTTTGTGGAACCCGACCTCGCTCCCGTTCGTGTCACAGAAGCTTTTAAAACGGCTGTGGCGGAAGCCATGCCCCCGCTGCCCCAGGCTTTGCTGAAGCGCTACCAGGAGGATTTGGGTTTGAGCCGATACGACGCCTTACTGCTAACCGAATCCAAAGAAACTGCCCTCTACTTTGAGGAGCTCCTCGCCCAAGGCTGTCCGGCTAAAGCAGGCGCCAACTGGTTGATGGGGCCCGTTCAAGGCTACCTCAACGAGCGCGCCATGGATTGGACCCAATGGACCCTTCCTGCCTCGAGCCTTCAGGCTTTGATTCAATTAGTGGAAGACCGCACCGTGAGCTTCTCTGCGGCTGCCCAACAAATATTCCCAGCTCTGATGGAGCGTCCTGAGACTTCTCCCAAAGCACTGGCCGAGAAACTAGGCTTGGTACAAGAATCCGACGAGTCTGCCCTCATGGCCCACGTGGATGCCGCTTTAGCAGCCTTCCCCGATAAAGTAGCCGAATACCAATCCGGCAAAAAAGGCCTCCTAGGTCTCTTTATGGGCGAAGTCATGAAGCGCAGCCGCGGCGCGGCCGACCCTTCAGTGGCTACCAAATTGCTCAAGTCTCGCCTTGGCGACTGAGCGCAAATTCGCTAGATCATGAAAAAACCCTTTCTACGCGCGTCCTTGTGGGCCGCTCTCATCCTTGGAGCCGCGACGGCCTGTACCAACGATGCTGCCGAGGTCAACTTGGCCATCGAAGGCGCTACGGAGGCTATTGTGGTTCGCATTGAAGGCGACCACAGCGTGCCGTTTGACACTGTAGCTATCGTGGACGGGCATTTGGCGTTGAACCTGCCTGTGGACAGCACGCTGAACACCTTTTATTTCCTGCTCTTCGACACGGGTGGCAGTTTGCGTTTGGGCATTGCCCCAGGCGACGAAATTGAAGGAACGGTAGATGCAACCACCCCATTGACCGAATACAGCCTCACGGGCTCCGCAATGAGCGAGCAACTCTTGGCCTTGTACCGCCCGGTGTTGACCTCCTCTCGCCTGCTGGACTCTTTGGACGTGTTTCGCCAGAATCGACGCACCGACAGTGCGGATGTGATGCTCGAGCGTGAGAATCGCCATTTTGAGCTTCTGCAAGCGCGTTACTTGGCGCACCGCGATGAAATTCAAGCGGTCATCGCCCAGGACAGCACCAACCTGTCCAACGTCTTCGCCTTCTTCCAGCAAGTAGGCCAAGTGCCCATCTTCCGTCCCGGTGTTGACATGGCCGTTATGCAGACCTACGCCACGGTCATTCTAGAAGCGCATCCCACGCATCCTTTAGCCCAAATCTTCGCTCAAGAAGTGATGCGCATGGCAAGCGCCCCTGCGCAGCCAGAGCGTCGGTAGTAGCTACATCTCAAAATAGCCGTCTAGGAACAACACGAATAAAAAAAAAGCCCCGGCCGATGGCCGGGGCTTTTTGTTTGCCTTGAACGTAGGCTTACTGGATCACGATGATCTCGCTGGCGGCTACGCCGTTCTGCGTACGTGTAACCAAGTAGCTGCCTTTCGCCAAACCTTGTACGTTGATCGTCAAGTTCTCCATGCCCGTAGGGATGCGCTTGAGGTCCATGCGGCGCACCACGCGGCCGTCCAGGGTACGCACCGATACGTGCACTTCTCCATTGGCTTCCACAGGAACTTGGATGCGCTCGGTGGCTGGGTTGGGATAGACACC
>JALQUY010000055.1:0-7349 GCA_023260615.1 Schleiferiaceae bacterium | reverse complement strand
GTCATTCGCCGTGGGACGCTCGTCTACACTCACAGGGCGGCTAGTAGCCGTAGAGGTGGTATGGAAGAGGCCGCGTCCGTGGGTTGCGATAAAGAAATCGCCTTCCATGGAGCTGCTTCCAGGAGCATTGGGGTCGTAGTTTTCGTTGGTGCGGTACTGCTCAATCTCAAATACAGGGATACGTGCCATACCATCGTTTTCTTCCGTGTAGGTAGGTGCACCGCTGCTGAGGTTGTCCGTCATAAAGACACCCCACTCCGTTCCAACGACGAGGCGATTCGCATTGCCCTTGTCGAATGAAATAGAATACGCAGGCACGTTGGGCAAGTTGCCTTGCTTGGGTGAGAAGGTAGGCGTACCAGCCAAAGCATTCGTAGATACGTAGACAAAATTGGTATTGCCATAGTTGCCCAATGAAACGGCTACGCGGTTGGCATCGCTAGGATCGACATCGATTCCCGTAACAACGCGGTTGGGGAAGTTGCCGATCTGAGTAACCGTCAATACATAGCTGTTGACACTGTCAATGCTCGCCTCGCTCTTCGAACGTGCTTGCTGCAGGTTGGAGATGCGGTAGACACGGCCGTTGGTGGTACCTACAAAGAGGTGATCGCCATCGTTAGAAATCTTCATGTACTGAGGCGTAGTGCCGTAGCCCAAGTGCGCAATCTGCCACCATTCGGTGCTGCCAAATTGGTGCACTTCACGCGTCATCCAAATACCGCCGATCGTGGGATACACCGCATCGCTCCAAGAGCTTAAGCCCGCGAAGAACATGGACTGAACGGGATCTTGCGTTTTGAAGTTGTCGCCCACGTTCATGATGCTCGTCGTGGTGACTTCAATCGGCAGGCCGCCAATCGCGGAGGGAAGGGTGAGGTCGGAACCTGCGGGCAAGAAGACATCACAGGTCATGATGACTTCGGCCAAAGGCGCAGACGTAAAGGTCACTTCAAAGTAGCCTGAGTCCGCCACAAAGAAGCCTGAGCCATCTGTGCTGCTGATGTTGCCTTGCGCATCTGCGGTCAAGGTGACGGGACCTGCCACCACTTGGAAGGTGGCACCGAGGTATTCGGCTGCCTCTTGGCCGTGGCGCATTTTACCTTTAAATACTTTCTTGATTCCGTCGCCGTAGCCCATAGAGCGGAGTGCAGGCAACAACTCAAAGTTCACAGAGTCTTCAGAATTCACGTCATTGGCAGTTTCCCAAAGCTCAAAAGGCATCATCCAGTTGGACAAGGGGAAGCCACGCTGAGAAGCAAGATTCATTACGGGGGAAGCAAAGGAGCTCCAAGAAGCACCTTCGTTGTCAGAGCGGTAGAAGCTTCCACTTTGGGTTTCTGCAAACATCACCTTAGGACGCAACCAAGAAATATCCGAGTGGCCACCGTCTCCACCGAATACATCTTTTGCACCGTTGGGAGATACGAGAGAACCATCGAGGTACGACGTACCGTTGTCCTGACAGCCGCCAATCAACTTGCGGTCCTTGCCCACGCCGAAGCCAAAGTACTGGAAGGTGGTGTAGCCCAAGTTGCGCTCGGTCCAGGTCTGGCCATGGTCCGTTGATTTGAAAACTCCTCCGTCGTTAGATGCGTACGCAATGTTCGGATTGTTGGGATCAAATACCATCTCGTGGCTGTCCGCATGCAAGTAATAGGGGTTGCCGCCACCAAAGTTGTTCAGTGTGCTCACCTGGCTCCAACCTTGGTTCAAGTCCCACTGCCAAACGGTGATACCGCCCAACCAAATGTGGTCTTTGTTCGATGTAGAAACGGTAAACAAAAGGTCGTAGATACCCTGGCAGTACTGTCCAGAACCTGAGCCGTTGCACAGAGGATCGAAGTTGTTACCGCGCTGGCCAATCTTAGACCAGGTCGTGCCCCCGTCCGTAGAGCGGTAGACCGCGGCCAATTTGCTGCCGTTGGTTTGAACTACGTAGACGTAGTTCTCATCCTGTGGGCTAATCGCATAACGCATACGGCTACCCGTGCGACGAGGCAAGCTCGTGGTCGTGACAACGGGTGACGAAATTTCGTTAAACGTGCTGCCGTCCGAAGAGTACATCGTTTGGCCCGAACGGTTCAAGAAAATCTTGCCGGTCACAGAAATGGCAAAGTCGGTAATGCCTCCGGTCAACAACGTGGTCCAAGTTGCACCGCCGTCCGTAGATTTCTTGAAGCCCGTATTGGTCGCAGCATAAATGGTGTTTGCCTCTGTGGGGTGCGCCGCAATATCTGCTACTGCTGACCAATCGCCGCTACCGGAAACACTGGCGGGAGTCGTGGAGGCCAAGTGTGTGAAGGTGTTTCCACCGTCTGTGGATTTGTAGATGCCGCCACCTGCGAAGTTGGGCGTCGTGTTCTGACCCGTACCACCGTAGCCAAGGAAAATTTCTCCTGTGCCGTAGTAGATGTCGCCGTTGGAGGCCTGCGTGATAGAGGCCACGGATTGATTCGCACCGGGATCGCTCACCACGTTCCAGGTTGCACCGCCGTTCACGGATTTGAACAAGCCGCCACCAACGGAACCTGCAAACACATGCGCTGAGTTGTTTTTGTCCACCAAAAGGGCACGGGTACGACCACCGTAGTTGTCTGGACCTTTGCTGTCCCACATCAATGTGCTCGTTTTTGCCAAGGGCATGGAGAGCAAGTCTTGCCACTCTTGGGCCACTAACGCGGGGTCAATCTCACCCGTTACACCATTGGCGCGGAGCATGTGCAAGTACTCTTGCGCACCGGCAATGGACTGGCTTGCCTCCACGTGGCGGGGGCTGTAGCGGGCTTGGGGGGAAGAAGCAGGGAAGAAAGAAACAGCGGTGAGTGCTGCCACTCCAAGGGAACCTGCGATATAAAGCTTCGTACGTGTTTGCATCGTTCGGATGGTTTTCAATTCGTTAAAAATAAGGCGCAAATCGCTTACAGTATGTGTTTTTCCGCGTGATAGGAGGATCTAACTAGTGGGCCGGACTCTACATGGATGAATCCGAGGGCTTTGGCCTCGACTTCAAGCTGTTGGAAGACTTCCGGTTCGACAAAGTGTTGCACAGGTAAGTGCTTTGGGGTCGGCTGTAGGTATTGGCCTAACGTGACGACATCAACTCGGGCTTCGCGCAATTCGTACAGGGACTCGCGCACCTCGTCTACCGTTTCGCCTAATCCGAGCATGATGCCCGTTTTTGTTCGGTGGGCTCCGTTGTCCTTGAGGTACTTGAGCACGGCCAAACTGCGGTCGTATTGGGCTTGTATGCGCACCTGGCGGGTCAAGCGACGCACCGTTTCCATGTTGTGCGAGATCACTTCAGGCGCAGCTTCTAGAATTCGGTCGAGCTGCGATTCGTTGCCACGGAAGTCCGGAATGAGGGTTTCCATGGTCGTTCCAGGGCTGATGCGCCGAACAGCTTTAATCGTTTCGGCCCACAAAATCGATCCCCCATCGGGCAAATCGTCGCGGTCGACGGACGTTAAAACCGCATGTTTCACTTTCATCAGTTTGATGGAGCGCCCAACGCGGTCTGGCTCATCCCAATCAACGGGAAGTGGACGGCCCGTGGCTACGTTGCAAAATCCGCATGACCGGGTGCAAATATTGCCCAGAATCATAAACGTCGCCGTGCCTTCGCCCCAGCATTCGCCCATGTTGGGGCAGTGGCCTGATTCGCAGATGGTGTGGAGTTTGTACTGGTCCACCAAGGAGCGCACGTGCTTGTAGTTTTCCCCCGTGGGGAGCTTGACGCGGAGCCATTTGGGCTTTCGCGTTGGCGTGGTCGTAGAAGTGGCCGTTTCAGACATGTTAGATTAACCTAAAGATTCGGATTTTGTTTGCGCTAACCAGGCGTCAATGGTTTCGCCGCGCACCTCGAAATGACTCGCATCGGCTACCGCCTTTCCGTTCTGGATGAAAAGCAATTGAGGGCTCTCGTGCCAAACGCCATAGCGCTCTGCAATGAGCGTAGAAAGGCTGCGCGATTCAATCACTTTGACAAGGGCGAGCTCGGGTGTGTCCGCAGATGCCTCGTAGCGGGCCAAAAGGCGTTCGGCCTGGGTGCTAATTGGACAACGGGTGCTGTGCTTGAAAATCAAGAAGCCCCGGTCTCCCGAGGCTGCCTCTAAGGCCAGCAGTTCCGTCTCCGTGCTGAGAACGGAGCCGATCATTTAAGCGGTAGGAAGTGCCGATGCAGTCACAGAAGCCGAACCAATAAAGGCGGGACACTTTTCCGCGGAACCGCAGGAAGCTAAACCAGCGACGAAGAGCACAACGAGGGCAAGAGCAAAAAGACGTTTCATCCGATGGAATTTGTTCAAAAATACGACTTTCGCAGTATGCATCGACCTTCCCCTCCGCCTGCCTGGAAAATCGCCTTGGAATCACACCTCGGCGCTGCCGGCTTGCAGGATTTGGTGGACCGAATGCAGTCCGCCTATGCCACCGCTACCGTCTACCCACCCGCCAACCAGGTGTGGGCTGCAATGGAAGCCGTGACGCCGGAGGAGGTGAAGGTGGTGATTCTAGGGCAAGACCCCTACCACGGAGCGGGCCAAGCCCATGGCTTTGCTTTTTCCGTCCCTCCCGGCTGCCCCATCCCCCCTTCCCTGCGCAACATTTTTAAAGAATACGCGCAGGACACCGGCTACGCCTACCCGAGCTCAGGAGACCTCCGAGCATGGGCCCGCGAGGGGGTGCTCCTCCTCAATACCTCCTTGACGGTGGTTGAAGGGCAACCCGGTAGCCATAGCGCATGGGACTACGGGGCACTCACCGCTGGTCTGCTGCACTATTTGAGTACGACGGGCGGCCCCAAGGCCTTCTGGCTCTGGGGGAAGCATGCTCAAAAGGCAGGTCGAAGCATTCGCCCTGAGGGACACCTCGTGATTGAATCGGCTCACCCCTCTCCCTTGGGCGCATACCGAGGATTCTTTGGCTCTCAACCCTTTAGCCGAACCAATGCTTTTTTTGAACAAAAGGGGCTTTCGCCCGTGGAGTGGTGTTTGGAGGGCTTACCTTTAAGGCTATGACCAACACCCTCATTCTTCTGCTGCTGGTCGTCCTCACGGCCGCCTCATTTTATGCCATTTGGTTGCAGCGCCAGCGCAGTGTAGCGCCTGATTCTTCGGGCGAGGCCGAACGCATTTCGGAACTCGAGCGCGCCTTGCGCGATGCCGAACTGGAAGTCGCGCGTCTGCAGGAGCGCCTTCAGAATTTGGAAAGTCAAAAGGCTCAGCTCAGCCAAGAATTCAAGCTCGTGGCTCACGAGGCCTTACAAGCCCAGACGGAAGCCTTACAGAAGCAGATGAAAGAGGCGAATTCGGCTCAACTTTCGGTCATCCTAGCCCCCTTCCGCGAAAAATTGGACCTTTTTGGACAGCGGGTGCAAGACACCCATGAAAAAGGTCAGCGCGAGCGTATTGAACTTAAAACGGAGGTTACCAAGCTGGTTGAGCAAAATGAAAAGCTGAAAAACGAAGCGAACCAACTCACGAAGGCCCTGCGCGGAGACGTAAAAATGCAAGGCAACTGGGGCGAAATGGTGCTGGAACGCCTCTTAGAGCGCACCGGCCTCACCAAAGGCCAGGAATACAGCGTCCAAGAAAGCGTAACCACCGAGGATGGCAAACGCTACCAGCCCGACGTCGTACTCCACCTGCCGGAAAACAAACACATCATTGTGGACTCCAAAGTTTCGCTCGTCGCGTACGAACGCTTTGTGAACGCTGATACCCCAGAAGATCAAGCGGTTGCCCTCAAAGAGCACATCACCTCCATCAAGAATCATATCCGCGGACTCAGCGAAAAGAACTACCAAAACCTCTACGGGGTCTCCTTGGATTTTGTCATTCTTTTTGTGCCCATTGAGGGCGCCTACTCCGTCGCGCTTCAAGCAGAGCCCAGCCTCTACCAGGAAGCCTTTGACAAAAATATTGCCCTAGTGAGCGCCACGAGCCTCTGGTCCACCCTCCGCACCGTCGGCACCCTATGGCGTCAAGAGCGCCAAAACGCCAACGTGCAGGAAATCATCCGACAAGCGTCGGACCTCTACGACAAGTTTGTGGGCTTTTCGGAAGAGTTGATCAAAGTGGGCAGCCAAATGGACACCGCGAAACGGAGTTACGAAAACAGCATGAAAATGCTGGTGGAAGGAAAAGGCAACCTCGTACGCCGCACGGAAAACCTGCGTGTACTTGGCCTTAAAAACAGCAAAACGGTGCATCCCAACCTCGTGGACCGCGCCATGGACGCCGCCCCTTCGGAGGAAGAATCCAGCGATACCCCTAGTTAAATGGAAGGAATGATTTACGGGGTGCACCCCGTGCTAGAAGCCCTCGAGTCGGGCCAAGAAGTTGACCGCATTTTTGTGATGCGTGGACGCCAAGATTCGGTCAATCCCGTTTTGGAAGCGGCCAAAGCACGCGGTATCCATGTCAAATTTGTGCCCGTTGAAAAGCTGCAACGGCTCACCAAGAAGAACCACCAAGGGGTCATCGCATTCCTGAGCGCCGTCAGTTTTGCCGAACTCGACCACGTGGTCGGAAACTGCTACGAACGCGGCGAAACACCCCTGATCGTTGTACTGGACCGCGTCACCGATGTACGCAACGTTGGGGCCATTGCGCGAAGTGCCGAATGTTGCGGTGCCCATGCCCTCGTGATCCCCGAGCAGCAATCCGCCCCCATGAACGCCGACGCCGTCAAATCCTCGGCCGGCGCCTTGCTCCGATTGCCCATCTGCCGCGTCAAAAATCTCTCGCACGCCCTCGCCGATCTGGAAAACAGCGGCCTCTCCATTGTAGGCTGCACCGAAAAAGGCGATTCTCTCCTCGCCGAAGCGGACTTTACGCTCCCCGTCGCCCTAGTCATGGGGTCCGAAGAGGACGGCATTTCCCCTGCAGTTTGGAAAGGCTGCCGAACGCATGCCAAAATCCCCACGGTCGGCGAACTGGGCTCCTTAAACGTTTCCGTAGCGGCCGGCATGGCCTTGTACGAGGTGCTGCGGCAGAGGGGCTAAGGGTTTAAGGGTGAAAGGGTTTAAGGGTATAAAGGGTTGATGGGTGCTTCGCCCTGTTTGCTTGTTCGTTTGCTAGTTTGTTGGCCAGGATGCGTGATTCACCCTAGCCCTCTAGCTTCCAAGCGCTCGGGTAATTCTCGAGCAATCAAGCGCGCCGAAGGCGCTCTCTAGCTACCTAGCCTCCTAGCGCTCGGGCTGTGCCCGAGCACCCTAGCGCGCCGAAGGCGCACCCTAGCCCAAACGCGCCTGCAAGGCCGCCAATTTGGCCTGGCTGTCGCTGACTTTTTTGCGCTCAATCTCAATCACCGCCGGAGGGGCATTGTTCACGAAGCCGGGATTGCTG
>JALQUY010000054.1 GCA_023260615.1 Schleiferiaceae bacterium | reverse complement strand
GCTCTCTAGCTCTCTAGCTCTCTAGCTCTCTAGCTCTCTAGCTCTCTAGCTCTCTAGCTCTCTAGCTCTCTAGCTCTTAAACCCTTTAACCTGAGACATTACCCCTCCCCCCATTCCAGGGACTCAAAAAAGCGCACGACTTCGGCCTCAAAGAAGGCGTTGACAGGGGCGAGGGAGTCGGCGTTGGGTTCGGCGAAGACATAGGCGGCGCCGCGAATGAAGTGGCTCGTACTGTCGGTCGCGAAAAATTGTATGGGTGAAGCGGCGTTGCCTTGGAGTTTGAAGAGAATGCCGTAGACCTTCTTTTCGGGGTTTACGTAGAGTTTTTGGGAGATGCCGTCGGCTACCACGGAATGTTTGTAGGCCAGGGTGTGGGCATCGTCGATGAGAGTGCCCAGGTTGCCATTGACGGGTTTGTAGGTCAGCTGCATGCGGCCGCGGCACCAAGGGTAGACCAGGTCGCCCCAATCTTGTTCGCCTTTGCTTTCCCACTGGGCAGAGCCATGGACCGCGAGATTGAAGTTTTGGACTGCACCAGGGCCTGAGATAGCGGCAAGAGAAGTGGGTTCTAGTGCGGGCGCTTCGATGCGAATGTATCCGGCGCGTTTGGGCAGGGCATCGCTGGAGGGCCAGAGTAGAACGGCCAAGATGGAGAGGCCAAGTAAGGCGCTCAGGGTAATGAGCCAAGTGCGCTTAGAGGCCATCGCGGTCGACTTTAACTTTTACCCGAACAATGCGTCGGCGGTCGCAGGCTTCCACGGTCCAGGCGACGGGTCCCGTTTGGATGGATTCGCCTTTGAGGGGCATTCGGTTCAATTGTTCTAGGATCAAACCAGCCACCGTATCGGCCTCGCCGCGGTAGGGGTCCAAGGCGTCAGGGTCGAGATCTACAGCGCGGAAGAGGTCGGACAGCTGTGCGCGCGCCTCGAAAACGTAGGTGTCGTCGTCCAACTGAGAGAAGAGTTGCTCTTCGGTATCAAATTCGTCGCGGATTTCTCCGACGATTTCTTCCATGACGTCCTCCAAAGTAACCAAGCCGGAAACGCCTCCGAATTCATCTACGACCAGAGCCATGTGCATCTTTTTCTCGCGAAAATCCCCCAGGAGGTCGTCGATTTTCATACCCTCCGTTACGAAGAATGCGGGGCGAGCTAACGCGGTCCACGCAAAGTCTTCTGGAGCGTCCAAATGCTTCAACAAGTCCTTGGCATGAAGGACGCCGGCGATGGTGTCGAGGTTTTCGGTGAAGACGGGAACGCGGGAATAACCGTTTTCAGAAACCGCTTCCAAAATGGATGGGAGCTCCTTGGAACCGTCGACGGCAAAGATGTCTTGACGCGGGGTCATGATCTGTTTGACGCTGGTCGTGCCAAAGCGTACAATTTCACGGAGGAGGCGCTGTTGTTCGGGCGTAGTCGCTTCGTCGGCTGTCAAGTCCAACGCATCTTCCAGTTCCTCGACGGTCAGGGATTTGTTCTTGCTGCTGCGTTCGATAAAGCGGCTGGAGCCGACCAGGGCGCGGCTGATGGGTTCGAGCACTTTCATGCTGCCCTGAATGAAAGGCGAAATGCTTTTAGCCCAAGAGAGGCCATGGCTTGCGGCGTAGGTTTTGGGCACCACTTCCCCAAAAATCAACAAGAGGGCCGTCACCAAAACGGTCTGAATGCCCACCGCTAACCAAGGGTGGTCTGCGAAGTTGAAAATCAAAGCCGTCACATAGGTGGACAGCAGGATGAGCGCCAAATTGAACAGGTTGTTCAGCACCAACAACGAGGCGAGCAGCTTCTCAGGGTGCTTCAGGACGTCGAGGACACGCTCAGCTGCGGGGCTATTTTCCTCGTTTAACGCCGCTTTGTCTTTGGGGGTCAAGGAGAAAAAGGCTACTTCGGAAGCCGAAGCCACTCCAGAGCCCACTAAGAGGAGCCCCATCATCGCAATCGGGCCAAGGGCCTCTGCGCTGAAGGGAAGAAAAATATCCGGTAAAAGGGTCGGGTCAGGGTCCAAGGAAGGGCGTTTGGTTCACACGTGGAGATTAGAACGGAAAGTCATCCTCTCCTTGAGCATCGCTAGCATCGTGACCGTAGTCCTGATCCTCGTCGCTGTGGCGGTAGGCACTTCGAGGCGTGCCGGCGACGTCTTCGCGGTTGCGCATGGGGTTGGGGCCCAGCATCGTCATGGAATCAGCGGACACCTCCACGTTGTAGCGCGTTTGGTTGTACTCGTCGGTCCATTGGCGCGAGCGAATTTTCCCTTCAATAAAGACTTTGTCGCCTTTTTTCAGGTAGCGCTCACAGATTTCACCCAGACGGGGCGAACGCACCACAATCGTGTGCCATTCTGTGTTTTCGCGGCGGTTGCCGTCGCGGTCGGTGTAGTTTTCGGTTGTTGCGATAGGGAAGCGGACTAACATGCCGCCGTTGTCAAAGTTGCGTACTTCAGGATCTTTCCCGAGGTTGCCGATCAACATGACTTTATTCAGGGTACCAGCCATTTGTATGAATTGTAAAAATCAAATGTAGTTTTTTTCCTTCAACCACCACCGAATCGGTACCGGTATTCCTTTCTGGGCCAATTCTTCCGGGGCCACCCAGTGTATGCGTTCTTCCCATTCGGGCCAAACGTCCACCGTCGCCTCTGGAAAATCGAGGTGCAGTTTTCGGTGCGAAAGCAGGTGGACCGTCTCCAATCCTGTCCCATAGGTGATGCCATCCGCCGGCGCTTCCGGGAAGCACCACAGTCCGGCCCAAATACCTGTTTGTGGCCGCTGAACAACGGCCAACTTGCCCTGACATTCAAGGACATAAAGGGACCAAGCTACTTTTTTCGCTGCTTTTTTCGGTGTCTTCAGCGGGAACGACGTTTGCGTACCCCGACGATAGGCCTCGCAGTATGGACTCAGCGGACATTCGCCGCAGGAGGGTGAGGTAGGGGTGCAAATTCGAGATCCTATGTCCATAATAGCCTGGTTGCTGTCTCCGGGTCGGATGGGATCGAGCAGATCGATGACCTCAGCCTGGAAAAAGCGCTGCGCGGCTGGCTTGTCTACAGGTTCGGCATAGGCGAACAGGCGGCTGTAGACGCGAAATGCATTGCCGTCGAGGGCAGGAACCCGCGCGTCAAAACAGATAGAAGTCACGGCTGCCGCTGTGTAGGGCCCCACGCCAGGTAAAGCGAGCCAACTCGCTACATCTTTGGGCCATTCGGGCAGGGCCGCAAGGGCTTGAGCGGCGGTGTGCAAATTGCGCGCTCGGCTGTAGTAGCCTAATCCCGCCCAGGTTTGCAAAACGCGCTCCTGGGGCGCCGCTGCTAGGTCTTGAACGGTGGGGAATGTGGCTAAAAAGGCCTCCCAGTAGGGCAAGCCTTGTTCCACCCTTGTCTGCTGGAGTATGATTTCACTCAACCAAATGGCATAGGGATTGCGGTCAACTCTCCAGGGCAGAGGTCGACGATGCTGGTCAAACCACTCGGATAGAGCGAGTTGAGCCTTTATCTTCCATCTTGTTCGTTCAGTCACAATGCGTTAACTTTGCGCCCGCTAAAATAACCCCTTTATCTCCTGGGGGTATGTCTCAGGAGATGCTTATAAATTGCAAGTATTATGACTAAAGCGGACATCGTCACGCGTATCTCCGACCGCACCGGTTTGGAAAAATCAGATGTATTAGCCGTAGTTGAGGGCTTCATGCGCGAAGTAAAGTCGAGCATGGAATCCGGCGAAAACGTTTACCTCCGCGGATTTGGTAGCTTCGTATTGAAGAAGCGCGCAGAGAAAACTGGACGCAACATTTCCAAGAACACCACACTCATTATCCCCGCTCACTACATTCCTTCGTTCAAGCCCGCCAAGACGTTTGCCGAAGAAGTGAAGAGCAACGTTGAGGTTAAAGGCTAAAAAGCACACGTAGACATGAAGCGCGCTTGGGTATATGCTGTTTCGGCTGTGGTTGTGGTGACCGCAGGCGTTTGGCTATTGCCACATGCGCCCAGTACCCCAGAAGAAGCTGCACCTGAAGCCATTGCCCTGAGTCCTTTGGATGCCAAGGTTCAGGAAGCCGTAGCCATCATCCAATCCGGAGAGGGAAATCCAATGCAAGCCATCTTTGCCCTGCGCGAGGTGGTAGAGGAGGAGCCCACACACAGAGATGCCCAGTTTTACTTGGGTCAATTCTCCATGTTGTCCGGACAGTTCGACAAGGCTGTGGAGCGCTTTGAAATCGTCCTCCAAACCTACGGAGATGACGAAGCAGCCGCAGTGGGACTGGCCCAAGCTCGTTCTCAAATGGGCGACACAGAAGGGGCCATTCAAGGTCTACAGACTTTTTTAACCGAATATCCCAACACACCCGGTGCCTCCAACTTGCAGACCCTTTTAGCGGAATTGCAAGCGGGAACGACGGAGGCAAGCGAACCTAATTGATTGTTTCATTTTAATCGAAAGCATTATGCCAAGCGGTAAGAAAAGAAAGCGCCATAAGATGGCCACTCACAAGCGTAAAAAGCGTTTGCGTAAAAATCGTCACAAGAAGAAGTAAGGGCTGAGTCATGCGTACCGAACTCATCATTCAAGCGAGTGAATCGGACGCAGTTATTGCCCTTCTTAAGGACGGCCGTTTAACGGAACTCGTACAGGAAGATGCTAAACAGCAGTTTTCCGTAGGAGACGTGTATTTAGGTCAGGTGCGCAAGTTGGCACCGAGCCTGAATGCGGCTTTTGTAGATGTGGGGTACGAGAAGGATGCCTTCTTGCACTACCATGATCTCGGTCCCCAAATTTCTTCGTGGCAGTCCTTCAACAAGAAAGTTCAACTTGGGAAGCAGCCCGCTAACATAGCGGAGTTTCCCTTAGAGCCCCTCATCGAAAAAGATGGGGCTATGGAGAGCATCTTGAAGCCTGGTGACCAAATCTTGGTCCAGGTCGTGAAGGAACCCATCTCGACGAAAGGCCCTCGGGTTACGTCTGAAATATCTATCGCGGGACGGTTCATCGTTTTGGTGCCGTTTACCACCCGTGTATCCGTTTCTCAGAAAATCCGAGAGCGCAAAGAGAAGGAACGACTGCGTAAGCTCGTTCAGTCCATTCGCCCGGACGGCTTTGGCGTCATTGTACGCACCGTCGCCCAGGGCGTCTCCCAGGAGGAATTGACCGCCGACTTGGCGGATTTAATGTCCAAATGGAAAACCCTACACCGCAACCTGCGCAGCGCTAAGCCGCGCAAATGTGTGTTGCGTGAAATGGACCGTGCCAGCGCATACTTGCGCGACGTGTTCAACGACAGTTTTGATCAAATTGTGGTCGACGATGAGTCGCTCCACCAGGAAATCCACGAATACGTGGAATCCATTGCTCCAGAGCGGGCCAACATCGTAAAGCTTCACAAATCGGCTTTGCCGGTTTTCCAGCAATACGGGGTAGACCGCCAGTTGAAGTCGGCGTTTGGCCGCACGGTGAACATGGGCAAAGGCACCTACTTGATCATTGAGCACACGGAAGCCATGCACGTCATCGACGTGAACAGTGGCAACCGTTCGAACAAGGGCGAAAGCCAAGAGGACAATGCCTTGGCCGTCAATATGATGGCAGCCGAGGAAATTGGCCGTCAGCTGCGCCTTCGCGACATGGGAGGTATCATTTGTATCGACTTCATCGATATGCACAAAGGGGAGCACCGAAAGCAACTCTTTGAGAAGATGAAGGAAGTCATGGCCACCGACCGTGCGCGTCACAAAATTCTTCCTCCCTCCAAGTTTGGCTTGGTCGAGATTACGCGTCAACGCGTTCGGCCCGCTCAACGTTTGGAGACCAAGGAAGAGAATCCGGACAGCTTAGTGGAGGCGCCGATCACCTTGATCGATGCCCTCGAGCAGAAGTTTGATCAGATTGTGGGCAAGATGCGCACGAAGGGGGACAAGTCGCCCATCTTCTTGCATGTGCACCCCTTCATTTACGCCTACCTCACTAAAGGTTTTTGGTGGAAGGCGCGCTACCGCCAGTGGTCCAAATTGTACGGACACAGCCTGAAAATGGTAGAGCGCGATGCGTTCAAAATGTTGGAGTACCGCTTCACGGACGATCAGAACCGAAAGCTCGGATAAGCGAAACCAAATGCTTGCAAACAGGCGGCCTCCGGGCCGCCTGTTTTATTTTTACCCCATGGCCTTCAAACGCGAAAAAGTCTACGACCTTGAAACGGCCCGGGTGCAAATCCGGAAGTACTGCGCCTACCAAGAGCGCTGCCAGTCGGAGGTGGAAGAGCGCCTCCGCTCCATGGGCCTCCTTCAGGCGGCGCAAGACGACTTGTTGGGCGAGCTCATCAGCGAAGGATTTCTATCCGAAGAGCGCTTTGCCCGAGCCTATGTGCGAGGAAAGCACCGGGCCAAAGGCTGGGGCCGCGTAAAAATCACGCACCACCTCAAAGCCAAACGCGTGTCCGCCCGATGCATCCAGCTGGGCTTGTCGGAACTAGACCCCGAAAGCTACCTGCAAATGTTGACGGCCCTCTTGGCCAAATCCTATCCTTGGGCCACGCGCCAAGAGGAACAGTCGGCCCTAGCCGCCGCCCAGCGCAAGGGCTACACCTGGGAAGAAATTGAAACGGCCAAGGCGGATTTGCAAGTCTGAGCCTGGGCTCCCCTCTGGGAGTGGGGCATGCGTGGGCAAACGATATAAGCGCTTCTGTCTAGTAGGATGAACTCAGCGGCCTCACTGGGTGGAGTTATGCGGTAAACGTTTTAAAGGCTTCGAGTTTACGTGAATGCGACCGAAGCGACCCTGGGTGCTCTTATGCCGCACGTTTTAAATGCTTCGAGGTCAACGGAATGCTACAGAATGCTTTTATGCCGCAAACGTTTTAAGCGCTTCGTGCAAGGCTAAAAGATGCGCCTCCTGGATGTCGTAGTGGGTGACGACGCGCAGCCATTCCCGGTCCATGGCGATGATGCGTATACCCTGGCTGGCCAAATGTGCTTGCAGCGCGGGCGCACCGCCCGGCGCTTCGATTCGGAATAGCACCATGTTCGTGTGGCAAGGCTTGCGTTCGACTACGTAGGGAAGTTGGGCCAACCAAGCGTCGACGCGTTGGGCGTTGGCATGGTCTTCAGCCAGGCGCTCCACATGATGGTCCAACGCATAGATGCCCGCGGCCGCCAAAAATCCCGCCTGGCGCATCCCGCCTCCAAAGCGCTTCCGAATGCGCTTGCCTTCCGCAATAAAGTCTTTGGGGCCGAGCAGCAGCGAGCCCACCGGGGCGCCGAGGCCTTTGCTCAAGCAAATGGACACGGAATCAAAAAAGCGCAAATCTTCCGGCGAATCCCCTTCGCGGACCAGCGCATTG
The DNA here is from genome assembly GCA_023260615.1 of Schleiferiaceae bacterium. GTDB lineage: Bacteria > Bacteroidota > Bacteroidia > Flavobacteriales > Schleiferiaceae > TMED14. Next base: position 3,732 of record JALQUY010000054.1, on the reverse strand, counting down.
AAGATGCGGGCCCCATCGAGGTGGTAGGCCAGGTTGTGGGAGCGGGCGGCGTCGCCCACCTCGCGGAGCAGGGGCAGCCCCAAGCTGGTGCCGCCGCCCTTGTTGGCGGTGTTTTCGAGGACCACGAGTCGGGTGGGCGCGGCGTGCACGTCCATCTCGGGTTGGACCAGGCGGTGCACGTCGTCGGCGCTGAGGCGGCCGTAGGCGTCGCCCCCGGTGCGGACTTGCACGCCGGAGTTGAAGGCAACGCCGCCGCCCTCGTAGTTGTAGATGTGCGCCAAATGGGAGCAGATGACCTCGTCGCCGGGGCGGGTGTGGACGTTGATGGCGATTTGGTTCGTCATGGTGCCGGAGGGGCAGAAGAGGCCCGCTTCTTGGCCAAAGCGTTCGGCAGCAAGGGCTTCGAGGCGTTTGACGGTGGGGTCGTCGCCCAGTACGTCGTCGCCCACGGGAGCGGCGGCCATAGCGGCGTACATGGCGGGGGTCGGTCGGGTGACCGTATCAGATCGAAAGTCAGCGTCCATCATGGCTACAAGGTACTCAAGGTTGTACTTTTGCCCCATGGTTTCCACTGAACAGATTAAGGATTTTCACGAGCGCCTCAAAGGGCTGAGAAGTTACTTGCGCTTGAATGAAAAGCGCATCCAATTGGCCAACGAAGAAGAGCGCACGGCGGATCCGTCTTTTTGGGAAGATTCTAAGAAGGCCGAGCAGGTCATGAAGAAGATTCGGGAAATGAAGTACTGGATTCAGGGCTATGAAGCGCTGGAGGCCATGCTGGGCGAGGTGGAGCTTTCGGTCGAATTTTACCGCGAGGGCGAGCTTTCGGAAGCGGAAGTGGACCAAATTGCCGACCAACTGGAAGAGGAGCTGAGCACGCTGGAATTCCGGAACATGCTTTCGGGCGAAGAAGACAAGATGTCGGCTGTCCTGCAGATTACTTCCGGCGCTGGCGGTACCGAATCTTGCGACTGGGCGGGTATTTTGATGCGTATGTACCTGCGCTGGGCGGAGCGAAACGGCCACAAAGTTCGCGAGCTCAACTTCCAAGAAGGCGATGTAGCCGGGGTCAAAACGGTGACGCTGGAAATTGAAGGCGACTACGTGTTCGGCTACTTGAAAGGCGAAAATGGCGTGCACCGTTTGGTCCGCATCAGTCCTTTTGACAGCAATGCGCGCCGCCATACCTCTTTTGTAAGCGTGTATGTGTATCCGCTGGTGGACGATTCGATTGATATTCAGGTCAACCTGGCCGAAATTGACTGGGACACCTTCCGTTCGAGCGGTGCAGGGGGCCAGAACGTCAACAAGGTGGAAACGGGTGTGCGTTTGAAACACCGTCCCACCGGTATCGTGATCGAAAACACAGAAACGCGTTCGCAGCTGCAGAACAAGGAAAAGGCCATTCAATTGCTGAAGTCCCGCTTGTACGAGATGGAGATTGAGGCCCGCAATGCCAAGCGCTCCGAAATTGAAGCCGGCAAAAAGAAAATCGAATGGGGGTCTCAGATCCGCAACTACGTCTTGCACCCCTATAAATTGGTCAAAGACGTTCGAACCGGCACCGAAAGCACCGATCCGGACAGCGTACTGGACGGGGAGCTCGATGCGTTCCTCAAGGCCTATTTGATGTCAGACGGCTCAGGCGCCGGCGACGACGATTTGGATTTGGACTGAGCCGCCGTTTAGGGGTATTACCTTCAAGGCGCAGCCTTTCTGGCCGCTCATCCCCTTGACATCCTCCGTATCTTCGGGATCGCATGCGATCCCGGATTCTCTGGATATTCCTTTTGTTGAGCTTTTTGGCTCAGGCACAGCCGACTGAAATCAGCCGGCCGGTGTTTGGCTTTGTCCCCAACCAGGGGCAGTGGCCCGAGGAGGTGCTCGCCCAGCTTCCTACAGAAACGGCGCGCATCTGGATTCTCCAAGACGGCCTTCGATTCAGCTTGCGGGGCCCTTCAGATGCCGACAGTGCAGGACTCTTTGTGTTTACCGAGCACTTTGAGGGTGCTGAACCTGGGCGCTTCGAGGGCCAAGGGCGTTTGCCTGGGTACCTGTCCTACTTCCTGCCCTCTGGCCGTGCCTCCAAAGTCCCGCAGTATGCAACGGCGGCGGTCGATGGGTTGTACCCGGGCGTGCGTTTGGAGCTTGAACTCAGTGCCGATGGCTTCCTGAAAACCACGTGGGTGGCGGATTCGCCCGAAGCCCTGAATTCCGTGGCTTCTCGCTTTGAAGGCCTGCCAGAGGGCGAAGCTCATGGGCGCTATGTGCGCTTTGAACTGCCCGTTGGCCAGCTGGAAGTAGATCTACCTCGCGCCGAAGGCCTACGTGGGGACGTGTACGCGCATTGGGCGTCTCGCGGCACTACCTGGGCGCCCGTGGCGCCCAAAGCCACGCGCATCGATCCGGTCTACCGCTTTTCGACCTTTTCGGGCTCCGTGTCGGACAATTTTGGCTACACGGCGACGTATGATTTGCAGGGCCGAACCTGGCTCGGCGGCATCGCCTTTGGCGCGCAATTCCCTGTGGTCAATGGCGTTCAGTCCAGCTTTGCCGGTGGCGGGACGGATGTGGCCCTCATGCTCTTCAGTCCCGATGGCACGTCTTTGCTGTGCGGAACCTACTACGGTGGAGGCAACCGCGAACAACCGCATTCCATGATGGTGGGCCCCAACGGAGATCTGGTCGTTATGGGGATTACCGGTTCGGCGAATTTGCCCCATACCGCCACTGGCTACGATACGACCTACGCGGGTGGATTTTCCATCAATGGGGGAGGGCAATCGTTTAACCAAGGCTCGGACCTCTATGTGCTGCGCCTCGATTCCACCGGTAGCCTGCTTCAAGGCATGACCTACTTGGGCGGGACCGGGAACGACGGTATTAATGCCAATTTTGTCATGAACTATGGGGATCAAGCACGCGGGGAGGTGCTGGTCGCTCCGGATGGGGTTTACGTCGCTACCTCCACGCTGTCTTCCAATTTCTCGTCTACGATGATGCCTGCGCACGGCATGCAGGATGGGCTGGTCGTCAAACTGGCTCCAGGGCTGGACTACGTGAGTTGGTCCTCTCATTTTGGTGGGCCGTCCCAGGATGCCATCTTCGGCGCCACGCTTCACGAGCACCAAGGCCAAGTCAAACTCTTTACCGTAGGGGGAAGCTTTTCAGACAGTCTGGGTACGTCTTCGGCCTACCAGCCTTTACATGCAGGTCTAGGGGACGCGTGGGTGCAGCGGATCGACGCCGCGACGGGCATTCTGGAGAAGACGACCTACTTGGGCACCACAGGGCCTGATGTGGGCTTTATGATTGCCCAAAATCCCGAAGGCGCCTACAAAGCCATAGGGGACAGCTCCGCTATCGCCATAGTGGGCAACACCAAGGGCATTTTGTCCGCTACCCCGGGTCTTTGGGGCCAATCCATGTCCTCGCAGTACATGGCTTGGTTGGGCTATGACCTGGACACCCTGTACCGACTGCAGACCTTTGGATCGGGGACCACGAGCAGTATCAATACCTCGCCAACCGCCTTTATGCTGGACGGATGTGGCTCCTTGTATTTTTCGGGCTGGGGAGGATTAGCCAACAACGGCGGAAATACCCAAAACCTTTACACGACCTCCAACGCCTTCCAAACCACCACGGATGGCAGTGACTTCTATTTCCTCGTGCTCAACCGACACGGGAGCCCGCTGTACGCCTCCTACTTTGGAGGATCGCCGTCTTACG
>JALQUY010000053.1:9233-11100 GCA_023260615.1 Schleiferiaceae bacterium | reverse complement strand
TGGCGACTTTGGAGCGTTTGGGCGCCACGATTTTGGGCTACTACCCCAAGGGCCAGCGCGCACAGGAAGCGGAAGACCACCTGGACCACTTGATGCATTATTTGAACTTTTGAGCATGGCACGCATCGCGATTTTTGGCAAACGCATCCCGGACGAGGTCCAAACCTTCGTCGAGCGCACCATTCAATCCCTGCTGCAGGAGGGTTGTGAACTCGTTATGTACCGCGGCTTTCAAAACCGAATTAACGAGCAATGGCAGCTTGGCTGGGCTTTTCCCGAATTCAAAAACGCCGAAGAACTTCAGGCCTGCCAACCGGATTTCTTGCTGTCCATCGGCGGCGACGGTACCATTTTGGATGCGACGACGTTGGTGGAGCGTTCGGGCATTCCCATCATTGGCCTGAATACCGGCCGCCTTGGATTTTTGGCCAACATTACCCGCGATGAAGCGCCATTGGCCCTCAAAGCGATTTTAGCGGGTGAATACACCCTCGACGAACGGAACGCCCTAGAGGTACATACCGCAAGCGACGACATCGTGCAGCCCAACTTTGCGCTCAACGAAATCGCCGTCAGCCGCAAAGGCACGACCAGCATGATTTCCGTTCATGTGTACCTGAACGGCGAATTCCTGAACACCTACTGGGCCGACGGGCTGATCATCTCAACGCCGACTGGCTCTACGGGCTACAACTTGAGCTGCGGGGGACCCATTCTCCTGCCCGGAAGCAACAATTTCATTCTCACCCCCATCGCGCCACACAATTTAACCGTGCGTCCGCTCGTTATTCCCAATGCCGATACGATCACCTTGAAAGTGGAGGCACGAGAGGGAAATTACCTGGCGTCTTTGGACTCGCGCGTGTTCACGTTGGACTGCGAAACCGAGTTGACGTTGAAGAAGGCGGACTTCCATTTTAAACTGGTCCGAACGGCCTACACCGACTTCGCTTCCACCCTGCGCAACAAACTGCTCTGGGGCTTGGATCGCCGGAACTGATCCCTCTCCAAATCGTATCTTTGGCGGCTGTTTATGGGCAAGAAGTTCCTACATATCCTCGCATTTGCGCTCCTGCTGCCTGTGGCGGCCATGGGGCAGCGTTCGCAGGAACTCACCTTTGGCTGGGGCGGCACGGTTCTGCTCTCCGATGTGGGCGCCGCAGGGGCCTCGCTTCCGCAGCGCAGCAACTGGGACATCGACTACCGCATTCAGGCCCATCCGCACTACGCCTTTCACCTCAGCTACGGCGAGGGGGAGCTCTATGCCTCGGACGCTCAGAGTTCTTGGAAGGAGCGCCAGCAACGCAACATAACGGTCCAAACGCCCTACCGCACCCTCTCCGCCCGCATCGAAGTCGACTACTTCGAGCAGCGCATCCCCTCCTTCGACTTCCAACACAGTCCCTACCTCTTCGCCGGCTGGGGCCTCATGGCCTTTGAGCCCCAAGGTTACTACCAAGGCGACTGGATCAACCTCCAACCCCTAGGCACTGAAGGCCAAGGCTCTTCCGCCTCCCCCGAAGGCCTCTACGGCACCCGTGCGCGCATCCTGCCCTTCGGCCTGGGCTGGCGCGCCCAGCTCAATGCGCTTTGGGTCGTCAAAACCGAAGCCACCTGGGTCCTCACCACCACCGACTACCTCGACGACACCCATGGCGTCTACGCCGACCCCGCGCGCATTCAAGAATCCCACGGCGATGCCGCGGTCTTCTTTGCCGATCCCTCCGGCTTGAGCTTGCCCGTGGGCATGGCCCGCGGAAATGCCCAAACCCAAGACGCCTACTTCACGCTGAACGTGGGGCTGGGTATCCATTTGGAGGCCTTCATGGAAAAATGTTCAAGCTTCTTGCACCGATGAGCTTACCCA
>JALQUY010000053.1:0-9134 GCA_023260615.1 Schleiferiaceae bacterium | reverse complement strand
CTCAACGTGGGGCTGGGTATCCATTTGGAGGCCTTCATGGAAAAATGTTCAAGCTTCTTGCACCGATGAGCTTACCCAAACACATCGCCATCATCATGGACGGCAACGGCCGTTGGGCGAAGCAGCAAGGCTTCCGCACCCGCATCCGCGGCCACGAAGTCGGCGTGGAGGCCTTGCGCCGCACGACCGAAGCCTGTGGCGAGCTGGGCATCCCCTACCTCACGGTCTATGCCTTTTCAGAAGAAAACTGGGCCCGCCCCAAGGCGGAGGTAAACGCCTTGATGAAGATTTTGGTCAGCAGCCTGAAGAAGGAACTGCCCACCCTCATGAAGCAAGGGGTTCAACTCCAAGCGATTGGCAAGCTAAACCTCCTCCCGGAGAGCGCCCAACGCGAACTCCAAGAAGTCAAAGATGCTACGGCGGGCAATACGACATTGGTGCTGACCCTTGCGCTGAGCTATGGCAGCCGCCAAGAAATGCTCCATGCCACGCGCCAACTGGCCCAAGAAGTGGCCGACGGCACCCGAACGGTCGACAGCATCGACGAAGCGGCTTTTTCGGGAGCCCTGTACACGGCAGGCATGCCCGACCCCGATTTGGTCATTCGAACTTCAGGCGAACAGCGCATTTCCAATTACTTACTCTGGCAAATTAGTTACGCAGAATTGGTCTTCTTGCCCGTACTTTGGCCCGATTTTTCCAAGGAACACCTGGAAGAAGCCATCGCCAGCTATACCCAACGCGAACGCCGCATGGGTAAGACCAGCGAACAATTGAACGAGACTACCTCATGAACCGCATTCTATTCCGCCTCCTCTTCGTGGCCGTAAGCTTGGCGTTTGCCCCCGTGGCTGCCCAGGCCCAAATCCAGCTGGGTCAAGAAATTGACATCAAACCGGAGGTCGATTACGAAATTGGCGGCATCACGGTTTCAGGCGCCGACCAACTGGACCCCACCATGGTGGCCCTACTTTCTGGCTTGAATGTGGGCGATAAAGTGCAGTTCCCCTCGGAGCGCGTGGCCCAGGCCGTTCGCAACTTGTGGGACCAGGAGCTCTTCTCCGATGTGCAGCTCTTCGTCACGCAAAAAATCAACCGCACTGTTTACCTCGAATTCCGCCTCACCACTCTTCCTAAGCTTAGCAAGTACTACTTCACGGGCATCAAAAAGGGCAAGCAGGATGCCTTGCGCGAGCTCTTGGAATTGAACCGCGGCATGGTGGTTTCGGAAAACCTGAAGATCACCTCTACCAACGCCATTCTGAAGCATTTCCGCGACAAGGGCTTCCCCGATGCGACCGCGAAGATTAGTACGGAGCGCGACAGTCTTTTGCTCGATGCCGTGGTCCTTCGCATCGACATCGTGCCTGGCCCCCGCTTGCGCATTGACGACATCGTCTTCCATGGCAATACGGCCCTGACGGATGCCAAGCTGCGCCGCGTCATGGACGACACGCACCGCTACCGCAAGTGGAACATCTTCACCACCTCCAAGTGGCTGAAGGAGAAGCTCGAAGCGGACAAGGTTCTCATCGTGGAGGCGTACAATGAAGCGGGCTACCGCGACATGCGCATCACCCACGATACGGTCTACCGCGTGGAGGACAAGTTGATGATCGAGATGACCATTGACGAGGGCCGCCCCTACTACTTCCGCAGCATTTCCTTCTACGGCAACTCCAAGTACACCACGGAGGTGCTTCAGTCTATCTTGAAGATTGAGCCCGGCGATCGCTACGACGCCAAGGCCCTCAATACCCGCATCAACGGCGACCCCAACAGCAACGACATTTCTTCGCTTTATTTGAACAACGGCTACCTCTTTGCCAACGTCATCCCCGTGGAGGTGAAGGTGGAGAATGACTCGATTGACATGGAGATTCGCATTCGGGAAGGCCGCCAAGCCACCGTCCGCAAAGTCATTGTAAACGGCAACGAACGCACCAACGACCACGTGGTCTACCGCGAGATCCGCACGCGTCCCGGCGACCTGTTCTCCAAGGCGGACATCATGCGTACCGTCCGTGAATTGGGCCAGCTTGGCTACTTTGACCCCCGTCAAATCACGCCTGTGCCCATCCCCGACCCCGTGACCGGAACCGTGGATCTGGAGTACACCGTTGTCGAGCAGTCGACCAGCCAGCTGGAACTTCAAGGCGGCTGGGGGGCCTACACCGTAGTGGGCACGCTGGGCTTGAACTTCAACAACTTCTCTTCGCGCAACCTCTTCAACAAGAAAGCTTGGCAGCCCTTGCCCGCTGGAGATGGCCAAACCATCACCATCCGCGCGCAGACGAACGGCACCTACTACAGCTCCTACAACTTCAGCTTTACGGAGCCCTGGTGGGGCGGCAAGAAGCCCAATTCGGTGACCTTCTCGGCCTACCACAACACCATGAACTACAACGGCCGCACGGACAGCACGGCCCAAAAAATCGCCATCACCGGTGTCACCCTGGGTCAGGGCAAGCGCCTCAAGTGGCCGGATGACTACTTCACGCTCTACCACGCGCTGGAGTACCGCCGCTTCGACATCAACAACTACCCCTTTGTGGGCGGAAACTTCACGACGGGCATCGCCAATTCCGTCGCCTACACGTTGAGCTTGCGCCGCGACAACCGCGACCTGCCCATCTTCCCCACGCGTGGCTCCAGCATCGCATTTAGCTTGGAAGCTACGCCCCCGGTATCGCTGTTGGACGGCCGCGACTACACCAAGCTCAGCACGGAAGAGAAGTTCAAATTCATCGAATACCACAAGTGGAAGTTCACCGGCGACTACTACGCAGAGATCTTCAAAAACTTCGTGGTGCGTTCGTATTCAGAATTTGGCCTCTTGGGCTCCTACAACAAGGCCTACGGCTTGCCGCCCTTTGAGCGCTACTACCTGGGCGGGGACGGCTTGCAGAACTTCGTCTTGGACGGCCGTGAAATCATTGGCCTGCGTGGGTATACCAACTACAGCTTGACCCCCGATGGCGGCGGTGCGTTGTACAACAAGTTCACCACGGAGCTGCGCTACTTGCTCTCGCCCAACCCCAACGCGCAAATCTTTGTGCTAGCCTTTGCCGAGGCGGGCAACAACTACGACAACTTCGCGGACTACCGCCCGTTTGAGCTCAAGCGTTCGACCGGCGTCGGTTTGCGCATCTTCATGCCGATGTTTGGCCTGTTGGGCGTGGATTTGGGCTATGGCTTTGATAACTTGCCCGGCCAATCCGGTCCTTCCGGCTGGCAGACTCACTTTGTCCTTGGACAGCAATTCTAAGTTATGACGCGTCGAATTCTTTTCCTCCTGTTCGCCCTAAGCCTCTCCGTTTCCGGGTGGGCGCAGCGACTGGGCTATGTGGATACGCAAGCCATCTTGAATGCCATCCCCGAATACAAGCAGGCCCAAGCCGAAATCGAGCGCCTCTCCAAGCGCTGGGAAGGCGAAGTCGCCAGCCTCTTTGAGGACGCTTCGGCCTTGCAAGCCCAACTCGATGCCGAATCGGTGCTGCTCACGCCCGATATGATCGCCGAGCGTACGGCCAACATTCAGAATACGCGCGACACGGCCCGTGCGCGTCAAATGCGCTACTTCAGCCCCGAAGGTCAACTCTTCCAAAAGCGCGAAGAACTCGTCGCCCCGGTGCAAGCGCTTGTAGCGGGTGCCATCAAGGAAGTGGCCCGAAAAAAGAAACTCGATTTTGTCTTTGACAAAGGCTCGTCTGTTAGTGTGGTGTACGCCAACGAGTCCAACGATATTACGCAAGACGTACTCCAACAACTCGGTTACTGAAATCACTACTTTTGACCCCTATGAAAAACGCACTTAAAGTATTGGCCCTCGTGGCTATGACCGCTGCCCCAGCTTTGGGCCAGTCTTTGGTAGGCCACATCAATGTGGACAGCCTGCTCGTTGAAATGCCTGACTACAAGAAAGTCATGGAATCCCTCCAAGCGGAACAAGCGAAGTTTGAAGCGGAAGCCAAGGAGATGCAAGCCGAATTGGAAAAAGGCGCACAGACCTTGCAAGCCAACGCCGGCACGTGGACGGAACTCCGCCAGCGCCAAGAGCAGCAACGCCTCCAGGAGATGTACAACAACATCCAAGAGTACATGCAGAGCGCTCAGCAAGAATTGCAAGGCAAGGAGATTGAATTGATCACTCCCGTTTTGGAGAAATTGCAGAATGCCATCGATGCGGTAGCGGCTGAAAAGAACGTTGCCTACGTTTTGGATGCTTCTCAAAGCAAGGGCATGGTAATCTACTCTAAAGGTGGCCTCAACCTGATGTCCGCCGTCAAGGTTAAACTTGGCATGTAATGAAAGCTTCAGACGGCCCCATTGGGCTGTTTGACTCAGGAGTAGGCGGTTTGACGGTAGCGCGCGCCCTGGCGCGCAAGCTTCCCAACGAACGCCTCCTCTACTTTGGAGATACCGCCCACTTGCCCTACGGGGAAAAGTCGCCGGAGGCCATTCGGTCCTACGCACTGGGCATCTCCCGCCATTTGATCGATCAAGGCGCTAAAGCCATTGTCGTCGCGTGTAACTCCGCGTCTGCAGTGGCTTTAGACGTTTTGAAGGAGGAGCTAGACATTCCCGTCTACAATGTGATTGACCCGGTCGTGGACTACCTCCACCGCCACCACGCAAAGCACATTGGCATCTGGGGAACGCGCGCCACCGTTTCGTCGGGCATCTACCCTCGAAAACTCGCTGAGGTCCTCCCTACTGCAGACGTCCAGCCTCTGGCTACGCCCCTACTCGTTCCCGTCATTGAGGAGAACTTACTCAGCGGCGCCGTCACAGATGCGGTGGTCTCCCTCTACTTGAACGACCCCAAAATGGAAGGGGTGGAGCACCTCGTTTTGGCCTGTACCCACTACCCCTTGATTTCATCGCAAATCGCCAAGCAGCTCGAGAAAAAAGTGAGCCTGCTGCGCATCCCCACCATCGTAGCCAACAGCATCGCGAAGCAACTCGACGAGGCCCAGCTCTTGCGCGCGAAGCCCGCTACCAAGCCCCACCACTTTGCGGTGAGCGATTACACGGACAGCTTCGCTAAAGTGTCGCGCATCTTCTTCGGAAAGGGCATTAGCCTGGTGGAGGAAAACATTTGGGGCTAGGCCTTAGCCCCCATGGGCGCCGGGTTTTTCTACGCTTGAGGCACCGCCTCGCCCACAATCTTCCCACTTAACAAGCAGAGCGGAATACCTCCCCCTGGATGGGCGGAGCCCCCACAGACATAGAGGTTCTTGAGCGGCCCGCGGTTGGGGTGCCGCAGAAATGCCGCCATGGTCGAATTGCTACTGGAACCGTACAAGGCGCCGCGATCGCTGGACGTTCGGGACTGAATGCGCGGAGGATCGAGGTAATCCTCCACTTCGATCAAAGGCGCCACATCCACCCCCAGAACGCGCTCCACTTTAGCCAAGACGGAGGCACGCACCTGTGCGCGAAGTGCGTCCCAGTCCTGGCCATAATCTGCGGGCGCATTGACCATGACAAACCAGTTTTCCCCGTCCTGTGGAGCCTCTCCGGGGATGTCTTTGGAGGTGATGTTGATGTAGACCGTGGGGTCTGGAAAGAGCTCCTTGGTGTCAAAGAGGGCTTTGAACTCGCCCGGGTAGTCCTCGCTGAAAAGGATGTTGTGCAAGTTCAGTTCCGGGAAGCGCTTGCGAACCCCCCAGTAAAAGATGAAGGCCGACGACGACCGCTCTTGGCGGAGGGTTTTTTCGGGCGCCTTCAGGGCAGGCAGCAAGCGCCGATAGGTGGGGGTGACATCCATGTTGCTGACGACCACGTCCGCCTGGGTCTCTTCGCCGCTCTCCAAGGTCAAGCCCAGCGCGCGATTAGACGCGTAGCGGATAGCCGTAACGCGCTCCCCAAAACGGAACACTACCCCTTGACGCTGTGCCAAAGCCACTAGGCTGTTGGTGATGTCCACCATGCCGCGTTTGGGCAGGAAGGTGCCCACCCCAAACTCCAAGTGAGGGATCATGCACAGGGTTCCGGGCGCCTGGTAGGGGCTAGAGCCGTTGAAGGTGGCATAGCGGTTAAAGAGCTGGACCATTTTGTCCGTCTGGAACTGCTTGCGGTGGATGCGGTCCATGGTGGAGGTCAACCCTAGCGATGGGACCGCTGCTAAGGTCTTAAGCACTTCGGGCCGTGCATACGTGCGCCAGTCGTGCAGCGAACGTTCCAAAAAGAAGCCCGAGGTCGCCTCGTACTGCTTTTTGGCCAGCGCAATGTGTTCAAGCGTGTGTGCGGCAGGCTCTCCAAGCACACGTTCCGCCTCGGATGCAAACGCTTCTGGTTCCGCGTGGGCGGTCAAACGCGTGCCATCCTCCCAGAAATAGCGGCAGGATTCGTCCTTCTTCAGGTACGGAAAGTGCTCCTCGGGGGTTTCCCCGCAGAGCAGAAAGAGCTCTTCGACTAAATGCGGCAGCGTAAACAAGCTGGGGCCTGCATCAAAGCGGTACTCCCCCAGTTGGAATTCACTCAATTTGCCTCCCGGATAGGCATTGGCTTCGAACACCGTCACGGCATAGCCCTTTTGCGCCAAGCGTATGGCTGCCGCTATTCCCGCAATCCCGGATCCAATGATGTGTGCTACTGCTGGTTTTGCCATGCTTCTACCGCCTTTCGGACGCTTCCATAGCTCAACAAGAGTTCTTCCGCTTTGTTTGCGTCGAGACCGGTTTGTTCAGCCACCATGCGAGTGCCGCGCGCGACCAGCTTGTCATTGCTCAGCTGCATGTCCACCATGCGGTTGCCTTTCACATGCCCGAGCTGAATCATCAGCGCCGTGGACAGCATGTTGAGGGTCATTTTTTGGGCCGAACCTGATTTCATCCGCGTGCTGCCCGTCACAAATTCCGGACCCACCACGACTTCCACAGGGAATTCCGCCGCCTTAGCCACGGGACTGCCTGGATTGCAGACGATGGCCCCGGTCACACAGCCCGCCGCCTTCGCGGCCTGCAAGCCCCCAATCACATAGGGCGTCGTGCCGCTGGCCGCAATGCCTACTACCGCGTCTTGAGCCGTAATAGCATGCGCCGTCAAATCTTTCCACGCTTGCTCCGCGTCGTCTTCGGCGAACTCCACCGCCTTCCGAATGGCGCTGTCCCCTCCGGCGATGAGGCCCACGACGACGCCGTGATCCACCCCAAAGGTGGGCGGACATTCGGACGCATCCACAATGCCCAAACGCCCCGACGTACCCGCCCCAATGTAAAAGAGGCGACCGCCACGGCGCATCTGCGGCAAAATCGCATTCACGAGCGCTTCCAACGCTGGAAGGGCCTGCTCAACCGCCACGGCGACCTTCTGGTCCTCCTGGTTGATGCCGCGCAGCAATTCAGCCGTCGACAGCTCCTCGAGGTTGTGGTGCAGGGATTCAGATTCGGTAATAAGCGCCATCTCGAAGCGTTTTTAAGCGTTTTAAGCGTTTTTCGTGAGCACTGCCACAAAGTACCCGTCCGAATGAACGTGCTCCGGGCTAATCCGCACTTCTTCCTCTAAGGTAAATTCCGGATGCGCCTTCACAAAGGCCTCCACTTGCGCCTCGTTTTCCTCCGGCAGAATGCTACAGGTCGCGTACACCAGGCGCCCGCCCGCTTTCAAGGCCTCGGGATAGCGGTCCAAAATGGACGCCTGCACTTCGCGCGTTCGCTCCAGATGTTCGGGCTGCAGCTTCCACTTGGTGTCCACATCGCGCCGAATCACCCCCGTACCCGAACATGGCACGTCCAGCAACATCTTGTCCGCCCAAGCCCCCCGCTCTGTCACATCCGCGGCATGCTGAATGTGGCCGGTGCGCAGAATGGAAATCCCGGCGCGGGCCGCCCGCTTCTCCGCCTCCGACAGCTTATAGGCCTCCACGTCCATGCAGAGAATTTCGCCTTGGTTCTGCATCAACGCCGCCAAATGCAGGGCCTTCCCGCCCGCGCCGGAACAGCCGTCCAGCACGCGGTCCCCGGGTTGAGGATCGAGGTAGGGGGCAATGCACTGCGAACCCCCGTCTTGCACTTCGTACCAGCCGTCCTGGAAACTGCCCAAATGCTGCAAGCGCGGCCGCTTCGCCAACGCGATGGCCTCCGGGCGGAGGTCCGAGGCGGCGGCCTCAATGCCTTCGGCGGCGAGGCGTTCGAGGACCTGTTCGCGGCTCGCCTTCCAAGTGTTGGTGCGCAAAATGACGTGGGCCGGCTGGTTCAAGGCCGTGGCCAGCGCCGGCCAGCGGGCGCCCAGCGCGCCGGCCGCGCGGCTGTCGAGCCAGTCGGGATAGCTTTGGGCGACGCCAAGGGGGAAGTCCGGGAGGCTGAGGCTGCCTTCGACTTGCCAGGCCCAGTAGAGTTCGAAGAGTTCCTTGAGTTTCTTGCGTTTGAGGGTAGGTTCCTCGCCCTTGAGTTCCCAGAGGAGGCGCCACCAGCGGACCATCTCGTAGCTGTGCTGGGCCACGAAGGCCCGGTCGCGCGCGCCCCATTTTTTGTTGGCTCGGAGGACCTTGTCTACCACGCGGTCGGCGTACCAGCCCTTTCCGAAGGACCATTCCAGGACTTCGAGGACGCCGGCCACCAGATTGGGATAGGGCTTCATGCTACCAGGTGTCGGGGTTTTGGAGGGCGTAGAGTTCCGCGTAGATGCCGGGCGTTTGGACCAATGCCGCATGGCTGCCCTCTTGGACCAGGCTGCCTTCGTCTAAGACGTAGATGCGGTCGGCCAAGTGCACACAGCTCAAGCGCTGGGTGATTAAGAGGGCGGTGACGCCCGCGATGCGTTCGCGTAGGCCCGAAAGGATGCTGACCTCCGTGTCGGTGTCCACCGCGCTCAGGGCGTCATCCAAGACGAGCATAGGCGGCTGCTTGATGAGGGCGCGGGCGATGCTGACGCGCTGTTTTTGGCCCCCGCTGAGGGTCACGCCGCGCTCGCCTACCACGGTGTCAAAGCCTTTGGGGAAGCCTCGGACGTCGTCGGCGACATGGGCTAGTTCAGCGTAGGATTCCACGGTGGGGCGGTCCGCTTCCAGGGTGCCGAAGGCGATGTTTTCGGCGATGGAATCGCTGAAGAGGAAGGCGTCTTGGGGGACCGTTCCAACCGCTTGACGCAGGGCGTTGACGTCCCAATCGCGAATGTCCAGGCCGTCC
>JALQUY010000052.1 GCA_023260615.1 Schleiferiaceae bacterium | reverse complement strand
GGACTCGAACCCCCACATCCTACGGACACTAGATCCTGAGTCTAGCCTGTCTACCAATTTCAGCACTCGCGCGCTAAATAAGAGTGGAGCCACTCATGGGACTCGAACCCACGACCCTCGCATTACGAATGCGATGCTCTACCAACTGAGCTAAAGTGGCAAGGGGCGCAAAGGTAACAAAGCGTGCGGAAGTTTTTCAACTAGTCCCGCGCTTCTTTCATTCGGGCCTGAATTTTAGATTCCGCCATGCCCGAATTGGACTGAATGAGGATATAAATCCACCCGCGCGATTCAATTTTTACCGCCGTGTAGCCGTCGTCTCCATACGTATCGAGGATGCGCAAATTTTGACCTTTATTTGGCTGATAGATGCGGCGGACGACCTCCATGTAATCTTCTCCATAGCGGCCCGAAACTTCATACCACGTTCGGACCTGATCCCCTTGCTCCACAAACGTTTTGAAGTGGGTGCCCTGAAACGCATGCGGAACCTCAATAGCCACATTTTGAGCCAACAAGGTGGGCCCAAAGGCGAGAAGGAGAAAAAGGGCAAGGCGTTTCATTTGGAATCTTGACGGGCAAAACTACCTCATTTAAACGATGATATGGCCATTTTCGCGTGTGCACCTCCCGAAAATGTTTAACTTTCTTGACGGCAAAGACCCTACCTTTACCTCAAAGTTCCAAGCCATGAAAAAGCATCTCGCAATTTTTGCAGTCCTTCTTAGTGTTTCCCTTTTCTCTCAAGGGACTCCCGCCGTTGAGTTGGGTGCTGGATTAGCCCTTAAGCATACAGAAGGATTTTATGTTCCTCGTTACACCGTTTCTGGCGTTAATTTGTTCAGGAGTTTTGGATTGTACGCCACGTACGAGCAACGTAATGACGTCACTTTTACTGACGACTTTAATGGAGATGGCAACTACCAGCGCTACACCATTGGGCCGGTTCTTTCAATGAACAAAAACTTATATGCCTTTGGGGGGATAAGCCCTTTTGGTCCATATGGGTTAACAGGCGAAGGCGGATTTGGAAAGGTCAGAAAAGAGGTGGGCCTTGGTTTGATTTTTAATCCCGTAACCCTGCGAATTGGCTACTCAAATTGGGTAGGTACCACAATCGGCGCTCATTACAGATTTGGATTCAAAGCTGGAGCAGTCAAAATGCCTAAGCCTGAACCTTTATTGGCTTCTACAGACGAACAATTTATTACCCAAGAAGTTGAAACAATAGTTAAGGTGGATACAACAGTGGTCGTTATTCATGACACCATTAAAACGATCCAAGAAGAGGTAAACATTACAAATCCAATTCAAGAAATCGACAAGCTTGAACCAGGTACCCTACTGTGCACTATCTATTTTGAATTTAATAGCGAAGTGCCTAATGAAGCTTCAAAGGAATGCCTAAAGCAAATTGCTGACGCCCTCGAGAACTATCCACAACTAGAGCTTGATATCGTCGGACATACAGATCCCGTAGGTAGTTCTGAAACCAACTACAGAGTCGGACTCAAGCGTGCTGCACAAGTAAAATCTTTTATCGAGGCTACTTTTGGGACTTCTGCAAGCCAGTTAATTACCTCTTCAAAAGGAGAAGATGAATTAATTTCTACGGACAATGCTATCAATAGGCGCGTTGAAGTAAGAACGCGTTAACATCACAAGAACGAAAAAAGCCGGCTCATCGCCGGCTTTTTTCGTTTCAGAACTTACTTCTGTTGGTCTTCGAGAGATTTGATTCGGTCCTCCAGTTTGCCAATCCACGTTTTCATCAGATTGAGCATCATGAAGAGGAAAACAACGAGCAAGCCGCTAATGGCTGCAAATACGAGTTCTGTTGACATACGGAAGAGAATTTAGTGCGGATGAAGGGAATCGAACCCCCACGCCTCACGGCGCCAGATCCTAAGTCTGGTGCGTCTACCAATTTCGCCACATCCGCAATTAGGATGGGGCAAAGATAGGGGTCGGCAGCGGGAAATCCGTGACGCGTTTTTGAAACCCTACTAGCCAAGGAAATTCAAGTACTTAGCTCTCCTCCCCCGCCAGTGAGCACCGACTTCCTTCTATAAATAAGGGCCCAGCCGGATGTGCCCTCCACTTGGAAGAGGTCCCAAATCAGCATACCGTCAAAGCCATAAATCAGAGGCTTGAAACTCTTGTCCTTTGAACAAATGGACTGACTTAAATCCCCCAGGAGATACGTACTATCGGCAAACCCGAGAAGAATAAAGGGGTTGCGCTTAAGTCCCAATCGGTAGAGCAGCTGGCCGCTCGCGCATCGATTTACGCAATGAATGGGCAAGATTTTCACGCTGGGCTCGCCGCCTTTGGCCTCCGCGATAAAGGGTCGAATCGTCTTCATCGCATGCTTCCAGCGCGCATCATCGCTGGGCAGTGCTTGGAGCTGTTTCACGGCAGGCGGATGCTGAAGCAAACGGTCCAAATTGAACTTCCCCCCCGCCACGCATCGCTGGTACAAGAGCTTCGACAAAATCATGCTCCAATATATTCGCTTCGTCGCATTCGTCCATCCGAAAAGTTGTTAACATGCAGTGCAATTTATTCCCTGCTTGCAGGCCTTTTTGGGTCGGTCGGCTACCTTTATGCGTTCAAGACGAACCCATCACAAATGATTCATCTCAAGCCCGAAGAGCTCAACATTCCTGACTTGCAGCGCACCTTGCAATTCGCGGTTGGACCTCGCCCCATCGCGTTGGTTTCCACCGTCGACCGCGACGGTCGTGTCAACCTGAGTCCCTTCAGTTTCTACAATGTATTTAGCACCAACCCGCCTATTGTGGTCTTTTCTCCCGCACGTCGTGGACGCGATGGCAGCACAAAAGATACGTTGAACAATGTTTTGGCAGTGCCTGAGGTGGTCATCCATTCGGTCAGCCATGCCATGGTGGAACAAACCAGCTTGTCCAGCACCGAATACGATACTGGCGTAAATGAATTCGTGAAGGCCGGGTTTACGGCGGTCGAAAGCGACCTTGTGCATCCGCCGCGCGTAGCCGAAGCCCCCGTTGCCATGGAGTGCGAGGTCATCGAAGTCAAAGAACTAGGCACCGGCCCAGGCGCAGGTAACCTGGTGATTTGTGAAGTGAAGCTCATTCACATCAACAGCGCTGTGCTGGATGAAGAAGGACGTTTGGACCAGGACCAATTGGACTTGGTGGGTCGATTGGGGGGCGACTGGTATGTCCGCGCCAACGGCGATGCCCTCTTTGAAGTAGAAAAACCCCTTGCCATAAAGGGTATTGGGGTGGATGCGCTCCCGAAGCCCATACGCACTTCCACCATTTTGAGTGGAAATGATTTAGGCCGTTTGGGCAATGTGGAAATGCTTCCCACCGAAGAGGAAGTGGCGGAATTTGCCACCCACCGCCGCATCAGCGAAATCTTTGACCAAACCGCCGACCGCATCGAGCGCCGCGAGCTTCTGCACCACTATGCCAAAGAGGCTCTGGAGAACAACAAGGTGAAAAAAGCATGGAAAATCCTGCTTACCGACCGCTTAAATGCGCCAAAAACCAATTCAAACACATAAATTCACTTTCTCAATACTTTATATATGGAAATTACTGGAACCGTTAAAAAAATCCTTGATGTTCAACAGGTTAGCCCCACATTCCGCAAGCGCGAATTGGTGGTTCAGACCGATGAGCAATACCCCCAACCCATTCTGATCGAATTCACGCAGGACCGTTCAGATCTTTTGAACCGCGTGCAGGAAGGCCAGAAAGTGACGGTTTCCATCAACATCCGTGGTCGCGAGTGGCAAGGTCGCGAAGGCGAAACGCGTTACTACGTGTCTATCCAAGGCTGGCGCATCCAAAACGCCGATGCTCCTGTAGCTCCTCCTGCGCCTCAAGGTCAGACCTACGGCGGTGGTGCCCCTGTAGCGCAGGCGCCTGCCGTACCAAACACCAATGCCTTCGACGGCGACGACGACGATCTACCTTTCTAAGGTTTGATCCACTAGAAAACAAACAAGGACCCTGGGCCAACGCCCGGGGTTTTTTTTGCCTCGTCTTAGCTCGAGGCGCGGACGTCCAACACGTCGCGCAAGGCCGTACCCAGGGCCATAAAGGCAAGGACGAGGCTGGCAAGCGCAAAGCCTGGCACCAGCGCGAGGTGGGCTTGGCCCGTCAACAAGTAGGCATAGTGGTCCCGAATCATACCTCCCCAGGAGGGCATCGGCGGCTGCGCCCCGATGCCCAGGAAGCTCAGGCCCGACTCCAAGAGAATGGCGGAAGCAAACTGGCTAGCCGCCAATACAGTGAGTGCGGGAATGACTTGGGGCAAAATGTGGCGGATAATAATGCGGCTGGAGGACTAGCCCAGGACTTGGGCGGCTTGAATGAATTCGGCCTCTTTGATGGAGAGCACTTGCCCACGAACCAAACGAGCGACCTCCACCCATGCGGTCAGGCCTACCGCGATAAACACTTGCCAGAAACCCTTTCCCAGCACAAAGCTGAGCGCAATGACCATCAAGAAGGTGGGAATGCTCCAGAAAATTTGGATGACCGTCTGTAAAACGCGGTCCAGCCAACCGCCAAAATAGCCCGCAGCGGCCCCCAACGGAATGCCCAGCAAGAGGGCAATGAAGACGGAAATCAGTCCCACACTAAGGGAGATCCTCGCCCCGAGCAACAGGCGGCTCCAAACATCCCGACCGTAGCGGTCCGTCCCCAGCCAGAAGCGCATACGTTCCGTCTCGGAAGGCTCCCAGGCCGGAAAACTTTCGTCTCCCGTGAGCCACCAGGTCCAGGTGCGCGGTTCAGTTCGGGGCATTTGCACCAAGGGGAATTCCGCCCCTACTTCGGCCGCTGAATAGGCGAGCTGCATGCGGTTAGCGTGCGGACTCTGGTCGCGCGCCAGTCCATAGGCAAAGACGGCCAAGAGCAGCCAAAGCCCCAAAATAACGAGGCCCCAACGCCCCAGGCCGTGCTGCCAAATTCGGCGCAGCACAGAGGCAGAGGGACGAGCTTCGTGCATGGGAGGGGTTAGCGGGGCATTTCGCCTACGATGCGGTAGGCCTCGCCCAGATAAATATCCGTGGCTAAGCCTTTAAACCAACGGCTGTATTCCGTGACCTTGCCGCTGTCCAGGCTGCTCTCAAAGGCCGCCGAGGTGTAGGTCACCGCCAAACTGTCTTTGGACACCAGTAAATCGTCGTAGGCCTCCGCTTCGGCATCGGCCTTGGCCTCGCGCTCAAAGTACGCACTGTAGTTCAAGGGCACCAAGGTCTGGTCCTGCTGGGACTTCAGCCACTTGGCGTATTCCGAGATGCGAGCAAATTCGGGGTTGTCCGCAATGCGCTGCTGGGCCACTTTGAGGTAGGGCTTGGGCAACTTGGGCTCAAATTTCACCGCAGCGTCCACGTAGTCCACCGCCAAAGGATAGTCCAATTCGCGCTCGCCGTAGGGGATCTCTTGGTAAGGATGGGGCAGCACTACATCGCTTTCCACGCCTTGCAGTTGCGTCGTTCCACCGGTCACGCGGTAGTATTTCTGTATGGTCAGCTTCAGGGCGCCCAAGGGCTTGTCGCCATGGAAGGGTCCAGCGGCACGGTCCAAATCCAGCATATTCTGCACCGTTCCCTTGCCAAACGTTTGACGCGTGCCCACGATGATGGCCTTATCGTAGTCCTGCAGGGCGGCGGCGACGATTTCCGACGCAGACGCCGTCCCTTCGTTCACCATCACCAGCAACGGCCCGTCCCACACGGCGCCGGCCGCCCGATCGTCGTAGGACCGAACGCGCTGCCCGCTCGTCTTCACTTGCACCACGGGGCCCTTGTCAAAGAAGAGGCCGGCAATGTCCACCGCGGCGGGCAGCGAGCCACCGCCGTTGCCGCGCAGGTCAAAAATCAAGCGCTCCATGCCTTGGGCTTTGAGGGCTTCGATTTCTTTGCGCACGTCGTCTGCACAGCTGCGGTTGTTGTCGTTGTAGAAGTCCACGTAGAACTTGGGCAAGCGGATGTAGCCCGTTTTGCCGTCGGCACCCAAGCGCGCGGAGCGGGCGAAGGTGGCTTCGATCTCCACGATGTCCCGAATGATGGGGATGACCTTTTCGGTGCCGTCCTTTTTGCGAACCGTCAAACGCACTTCCGTGCCTTTCTTGCCGCGCACTTTGGTCACGACTTTATTGGTGCTCATGCCCACAATGTCTTCCGGCTCAGCGGAGCCTTGACCCACTTTGAGGATCTTGTCGCCCACCTCCAGTTCGCCTTGGCGCCAGCAGGCAGAGCCCGTCACGATGGAGGCCACGGTGGTGAACTCCCCGTCTTGCTGCAAAGACGCGCCGATGCCTTCGAGCTGACCGGTCATTTCAATTTCAAAATTCTCTTGCTGGCGGGGTGGGAAGTACTGCGTGTGGGGATCAAACACTCCGGTATAGGCATTCATATACAGGCCAAACCAGTCCGAACGCTCCATGTCCGACATGCTGCTAAACCACTCGTCGTGGATTTCCAGTTCCTTTTCACGGGCCTTCTTTTCTTCCTCCGCAAAGCCGGGATCGCCTAGGGTGAACTTGGCCTGACCGGCTGAATCTGCCGCCAAGGAGCGGTCGTACAAGCGCATCAAGACGCGGAAGGTCAAATAATCCGTCCAGTAAGCGCGCATGTCGGCGTCGTCTTGGGCGTAGCCGCGTTTCTCCGCATCCGTTTGGAAAGAGCGGCCGGTTTCATAATGGAGGGGCTCTGCGAGAATTTCGCGGTAGAGCGCTTGCGACTGTTTGAAGCGCTTGGCCCAGATGTCTTGGGTCAAGTTGAAGAAGCTCAAATCCGCATTCTTCAAGAGGTCGTCCATCCGCGTGTCGTAGACGCGCATTTGGTCAATGTCGCTTTGCTGCAGGAAGCGCTTTTCGGCATCCATGGACTCCAAGAAATACTCGAGAACCTCGTGCGAGAAGGCATCGTCGATGTCTTTGGCCTGGTAGTGCACACCCGTCAAGGCGTCGTGCACTAGGAGCATGACCACTTTTTCTTGGTCGTCAGAGGGAGCCTTCCAGGCAAAGCTGAGGGCCGCTGCAGCCACCAAGAACATGGCGGGCAGCGTGTATTTCAAATTCTTCTTCATGAATAGGATGCGTATCAATGCGAGCATGCGCCGAAAGTACATAAATCATGCCCCTTTCGTGGGAGCTTGGCAGGGTATTTGTCCACGTGGGGCTGAACCTACTTTCCCTCGACGGGTTATAGCGTTACAAGTTATGCGCCAAATCACACTTTTCCTCGCCCTTTTTGGGTTTTCTGCGGGTCTTTTTGCCCAAAGCGTTACCGTCAGTGGCACCGTCACGGAAGCCAGCACCGGTGAGTCCTTGCCGGCTGTCGTAGTCTATGTGCTTTCGGACGGAAAGCCCTTTTCCGCCAGCACCAATCCCTATGGATTTTACTCGTTGAGCGTCCCTGCGGGGAAGCCCGCTGAAGTCAAGGTCCAGCTCATTGGCTACGCGGATTTCAGCCAAAAACTGGGCTCCCTCACCAGCGCCCGAAAAGTCGATATCTCGCTGAAGGAGTCCGCGACTCAGCTGCAGGAAGTGGATGTGGTTTCGGAGCGGTTGAACACCAACATCACGACCACCCAAATGAGCGTCAGCGCCCTGAGCGCCAAGGAAATCAAGAAAGTTCCGCAGCTGCTGGGGGAGACGGATATTATTCGGACCCTCACGTTGCTGCCCGGTGTTTCGACCGTAGGAGAAGGTGCTAGCGGCTTCAACGTGCGCGGCGGCAATGCCGACCAGAACCTCATTCTGCTCGACGAGGCGCCTGTCTACAACTCCTCCCACCTCTTCGGCTTCTTCAGCATCTTCAACGCCGATGCTGTCAAGGATGTCAAACTCTTCAAGGGCGGCATGCCTGCCAACTATGGCGGCCGTTTGTCCTCCGTACTCGATGTGCGCCAGAAGGAGGGCAACAGCCAAAAATTCAGTGGCACAGGCGGCATTGGCTTGCTTTCCAGCCGTCTGTTGCTCGAGGGCCCCATTCTCAAGGACAAAGTCAATTTCATGGTGGCGGGCCGACGCAGCTATTTTGACCTCTTTTTCCCGTATTTCAATTCGCCCGAACTCGACAACACCACCATCTACTTCTACGATTTAAACCTCAAGCTCAACGCCAAATTGAGCGAGAAGGACCGAGTGTTTGTGAGCGCGTACTTTGGGCGCGACCAGTTTGGCGCGTCCGAACTCTTCGACTTTGGCTGGGGCAACTGGACGAGCACCTTCCGCTGGAACCGTTTGATCAGCCCCAAGTGGTTCTTCAATGCGACGGCGGTGTATTCGGACTACACCTACCAGCTGGGCACCCCCAAGGATGCCGACCCCGCCTTCATTTGGGATTCACGCATCGAAAACTACGTCACCAACCTGGGCTGGACCTGGTACCCCAACGCGGCCCACACCGTTGATTTTGGCGTTCAAAACACCGCCTACACCTTCCACCCGGGCGCCATTTCAGGGGTCTTCAGTTTGGAACTCCAAAAAGAATACGCGACCGAACCTGCGCTCTACATCAGCGACGATTGGCGCATCACCGACCTGTTGACCGCCACCTACGGCCTCCGTTATAGTACGTTCTTTAATGTGGGAGGTCGGGACATCCAAACCTACCTCAACGCCGCCAACCCCAAAGCCAACGAGGCCACGGGCATTCAGACGTATGCGCCCGGGGAGATCATTAAATCCTTTACGGGATTGCAAGGACTAGAACCCCGCCTCGCATTGAATTACAAGGTGGGTGCGGCAACGGCCCTAAAGGGCAGCTACAACCGCTCGCGCCAATACCTGCACTTGATCAGCAACAACACCACGGCTACCCCTGTAAACGTTTGGCGTCCTGCTGGAACCTTCATTGAGCCCGCGACGGTCGACCAAGTTGCTTTGGGCATCGCCCACAACCTGCAAGAAGGCGGGATTCGCTTGACCGCCGAAGCCTATTACAAGACGTTCCAAGATTTGGTGGACTACAAGGATGGTGCGGATCTCATCTTCACCGAGTACATTGAAACGGAGCTGCTCCGCGGGGACGGCCGTGCCTACGGGGCCGAATTCCTCGTCGAAAAAAAGACCGGCGACGTCACGGGTTGGATTGGCTACACGCTCTCTCGCACCGAACGCCTAGTCAACGGAGCCACCCGCGATACCCGCATCAACAACGGGCAGTGGTACCCCGCCAACTACGACAAACTGCACGACCTCACGGTCGTGGCCAACTGGTCCATCTCCAAAGCCTGGGAGGCAGGCGGCAACTTTGCCTTCCAATCTGGACGCCCTATTACTTACCCCGACTCTAGAGGGGAATTCGAGGGCATGTACTTCCCGGTCTACACCAACCGAAACGGAGCCCGCACTCCCGCTAGCCACCGCTTAGACCTCAGTTTTACCTACACCCCGCAGTCCAAGCGCGCCAAAAAATGGGGCGAGTCCTCCTTGGCCTTCGGCGCCTACAACGTCTACGCACGTCGCAACCCCTACAGCATCTTCTTCCGGGCGGACTTCAGCCAACCCACCAATGTGCAAGCCTACCGCTTGTCCATTTTTGGTTCTGTCATCCCCTACTTCACCTACAATTTCTCCTTCTAATGCGGACGCGCCTTACCCTTTTGCTTGCAGGCATCGCCCTTGCCGCCCTGTGGAGCTGCCAAGACCCCATTGACCTCACGTTGCCCGACGGCCAGACGCGACTGATCGTCAACGGTTCGGTCAGCGACAACCAGCCCGTCTACGCAGACCTTAGCTGGAGTGTCAACTACCTCAGCGAGGATCCCAATCCTGCTGTGGAAAATGCGACCGTTGTACTCTTTGAGAATGGGCTGCCCGTAGATACGCTGGTCCACGTGCTAGACGGACACTACGAAGGCGACTTCGTAGGCGACTATGCCCAGAGCTACCACGTGTCGGTGACCTTGCCCGAAACGGGCGACCTGCCCTTTGGCACCTGGCAAAGCAGCCCCGAAGCCATGGGTCGATGCAATCCCTTTGACAGCATTTACTCGGCGTTTGTGCCCCGAGCGCCCTTTGTTCGAGAAGGCTACTACGTCTACGCACACTGGACGGAACTTGCAGGCAGTGGCGACTACTACCGTGCGCGACTCTGGCGCAACGACACGCTGGAAAACGCCCCCTTCAACATCCAAGTGTTCGACGATGGATTCCTCGATGGGCGTTCGAACAACGACATCGACCTCCCCGCCATCGAAGTGGCTGGTCCCGATGCCATCGGCGTCACCTACACGATCGAAATTGCCAGCATCCCCTTGGGTCTCTACAGCTACCTGCAGCTTTTGCGCGAGCAAACTCTTCAAGTTGGTGGCCTTTTTGATCCTCCCCCCGCTCCCATCATCGGCAACATTTTCCGCGAGGGAGACCCCGAAGACTATGCGATTGGCTATTTCTACGCTTCGGCCCGCAGACAAGCGAGTATCACGATCACGGAATAGAGCATCCAAGTTTCATGGCCTATTTTTGACCCATGGATCCCTCATTGATTAATCCCGGGCATTGGACCCGCGACCTGCTTGAAGCCCAAGGCTTTAACGATACTTTGATTGCCGGCATCACCATTTCCGTCGATTTTATCGTCTTGGTCTTGGCCTCCTTGCTCGCCGATTACGTCGCCAAATCCATCCTCCTTCGCATCATCAAACGCTGGGTCTTGCGCACCGCCGCAACCTGGGACGACCACTTCCTCAAGGAAAAAGTCTTTCAAGCTTTAGTGCACTTGCTGCCGACCTTGGTCATTCGGGCCTTCATTCCGGTGGTATTTGAACATGCCGAACATTGGATCGCTCCCCTCCAAACCGGTCTTAGTTACCTCCTTATCTACCAAATCGCCATCCTGGTCAACCGCACCGCACGTGCGACGAGCCACGTGTTGGAGGACGAAGAAAAATTCAAGGACAAGCCCATTCGAACGCTCCTGTCCGTGGTGCAGTTCTTAACGTGGTTTGTATCCATTCTCGCCGCCATCTCCTTGGCCTCTGGCACGCCATTGGGCAGCCTATTGGCCGGCATGGCTGGGGCTACCGCCATCATCATCTTGATCTTTCAGGATGCCATCAACGGCCTTTTGGCCAACTTCCAAATCGCGATGTACGACCTGCTCCGAAAGGGCGATTGGATCACCTTTGAAAAATTTGGCGTCGACGGCGATGTCATCAGTGTGGACTTGACCACGGTGAAGATCAAGAACTTTGACAACACCATCTCTTCGGTGCCGGCCAAAGCCTTCGTCACGGACAGCTTCGTG
>JALQUY010000051.1:6715-11314 GCA_023260615.1 Schleiferiaceae bacterium | reverse complement strand
GACCATACGCACGCCGTGGCGGCTTTGCCGTTTATGCGCGCTGGAAAGCATGTCTATGTCGAAAAACCGTTGACGCATACTATTGCAGAGGCACGTTTGATGCGTGAGGTGGCCGAACAAAAGGGCATCGTCACCCAAATGGGCAACCAGGGCTCGTCCAGTGATGGCATTCGGCAAGCACGGGAAATTATCGAGGCGGACCTGATTGGACACGTGTATGAAGTAGATTGTTGGACAAACCGTCCTGTTTGGCCCCAAGGCATGCGCAGCATTACCGCGGGCGAACCCGTTCCATCCACCTTGGATTGGGACTTGTGGTTGGGACCGGCAGCGGATAGACCCTACCATTCGGCGTATTTACCCTTTAAGTGGCGCGGATTCTGGGACTTTGGTACGGGTGCTATGGGCGACATGGGCTGCCATATCATGGAGACGCCCTACCGCGTGCTGGGAAGCCATTATTTGGGCTATCCCACAGCGGCGGAGGCATCCTGCACGACGGTGTGGTCGGGAGATTTTGTGGAGGCGGATTACGGAGAGCTGTGCCCGCCTTCGTCTATCGTGCGGCTCGAATTTGGAGGAGAAAAAGTCGCACTGAACTGGTACGATGGCGGATTGATGCCAAAACGACCCGCCCGCGCGCACAACGGCGTCTTCATCTTGCCGGATGAGGAGAAATTGGGCAACTGGGATGGCGGATCCATCTTCCATGGCGAGAAGGGCATCATGATTACGGATACGTATTCGGGCAATCCGCGCGTCTATCTGAATGACAGCACGCGACCCGAACTGCCCAAAGCCTACTTACCCCGCGTGGAAGGCGGCACAAGCGGCCACATTGCACAATTCGTTGATGCCTGCTTGGCCAACGATCCAAAAGCGGTCAGTTCGCCCTTCTCCTATGCAGGGGGCCTGACCGAATCGGTGCTCATGGGCAACTTGGCGATCCAAGCCTACCAGCACAAAGTCTTGAAGCCTGGTAAAAAGCTAGGAGATTGGGCTCCCTTTGAATATCCGGGCCGAATGAAAATGCTTTGGAATGGCGACGCCATGCGCATCGAAAACTACCCCGACGGGCAATCCTGGGTCACCGGCACCTACCGCGAGGGCTGGGGCTTAGGCTAGTCAAAGGGTTAAAGGGTATAAGGGTAGTTTGGACGCATAAAACTGCCTTCCTCTAACACTTCCGGGCGCCGCAGGCGCTCCCTAGTGCGATGGCGTAGCCCGAGTTTCACTCAGGAATGCGAACGATTCCGCGGGCCTTCTTGCTCTTGCCTTTTTTATAGGTTTCGAACTGGTAGGCGACCGATAGCAGGGCTGCTTGACCGTTGAGGCCCCCCGACATATAGCGGTTGGGCGACCAATTGCCGTCGTTGTAATTGAATTGCGTGTTGAAGCCGGGATGGATTTCGGCCGCCACGTAGAAGTCTTGATTGATTCGGTACTGAATGCCCAAAACGTAAATCAGGTTGGGCATGATGTAGTAGTAGCTGTTGTCCGTGCCAGGAGGAACTTCTGAAACCGAACGGCTCATGCTCATCTCCGCGCCGACCAAGGGGCCATGGAAAAAGCGCAAGTTGCTATTGAGGTCTTTGCGCCATTCGCGACCGATAGAACCGCCTAGGCTCATCCACGTAGATTGCTGCTGGCTGGGCTCGTAGTAGTTGTGCCCAAATTGAATATTGCCCAACTGCAAGCGCCAAACGGCCTGATCCGTCTTACCGCATTTGTACAGCGTTTTAAAATTCAGGGGCGCCCCGTACATGAAGCCGTAGGACTGCTCCAGCTGGATGCCGAGTTCGTGGTGGCGGGTGGTGGTTTGGGCCGAAAGCACACCCATTGCAAGTAAGCCTAAGCTGGCGAAAGCGGTACGAAGTTTCATAGGGCAATTGTTTACCCCAAACCTAGCACAAATACCGGGCCGGGAAAATAGCTTGCAAGCGAGGGCGCAGCCCTCGCTTAGCTAGTTGGCTCGGTCTGCGCCCTGAAGCTAGAGGGGACGCGCTTCGCGCAATAGCCTTTTCCCTTAAACGCTTAATCTCTTTTACCCTTTACCTGGTTGTGGACCTTCGCTGCGCGCCGGGACTTTCCGTTTTTTTTGCCAAGCTCTAGCCCTCTAGCCCTAAAACTCCAGTATCATTCCAATGGTGGGGAGCGTTCGGCCCGTGTCCGAGCGAAGGAGCTGCATTTGGTAACGGGTGGGATCGTTAGGATCGAGCAAGGGAGCCTTGGTGTCCGCATCGCGCACCACGGTGAGGTAGGGCATGAGGGGAATGTCGCCGCTGGCCAAATTTTGGAGGTCCAAGAACCAGCTCAAGCTCCAGCCTTTGTGGGAATAGGTCTTGTCAATGCGGAAGTCCAACTGAGTGAAGGAGGCCAAACGCTGGCTATTCACCTGAGCATAATCGAAAACGCCGCGCTGCAAAATGTCCCAGTTGCTAACCAGGGCGGACGCACTTTCATTGAAGGGGGTGTAGGGCGTGCCCGAAGAATAGCGCCATTTGAGGCCCCATTGCCAGCCTTTGCCCCACACCTTACCGGTAGTTAGGCTGAGGGTGTGGCGGCTATCCCACACGGAGGGAGCCCAGTCGCCCGATGCGGTTTGGAATTCGCTGATGCCGTAGTTGTAGGACCCCATCCACCAGTAGTGGCCTTTGAGTTTTTGCTGGAGGAAGAGCTCAAATCCGCGGGCGCGACCTATAGCCTTTGGAATGGAGGGTTGGTCACCCACAGCCACATAGGCACCAATGGCATTGGCATAGGCGATTTGGTCGTTCACCAAGAAGGGAGCATTTCGGTAGCGCTTGCTGTAGACTTCCATACTGACGCGGTAGGTCTTGCCGTTTTGGTATTCGACCCCTGCACCGAGATGGTCAGTGGTCGTGAAGCGCGTGAAGCGACCGTGGTTGGTCGCGCGGTTCGCGGCCAAAAGAATGCCGGCGGGCATCTGCTGGTAGCGGCCGACGTGGCTATTGGCCGTCCAATGCGAGGTGAGCTGGTATTTGTACGATGCGCGTGGGGAGAGCTGGGCCAAAGGATTCACCATGTTCAGGTTGAAGTTGGTCGCGTCCATGCGCAAACCTAGATTCAAGGTTCCGCGTCCGTTTTGGGAGGTCTTGGCGTAGGACGTGAAGAGACCCGCTTGTCCATAGCCCAAGGTGCTTTGAAGGTTGGTGGTGTCAATGCCAAGCACACTGCCTTTGAGGGCCCACATGTCTACACCTAGAAGCACAGCCTCTAGGCTTCCTCCAATGGTGAATTTGCTGTTTTCGCCGTCCCATACACGTTCGTAGCGCATGCGCGTGCGGTCTTCGTAGGAGCGGTAGCGGAGTTGGCGGTCGGCCTCTTCGCTGGTGTTGCCCACAAATTTGTCGGCGTCATTGGTGATCCGGTCGTGGCTGAGGACCAAAGTTTGCAGGCCGTTGCTGCGGAAACGTCGGTAGCGTGCGCCAAGAACTTCTGTACTCTGTTGACCTTCAGGAATGTAGCCCACATTGTAGAGCAGGGCATCGCTGCCTCGGCCCTCTTTGTAGACGCGGTAGGAATCCCATCCGCCGACGCCTAGAACCGTGAGATCGGCGTGGTCGCCAATGCGGGTGTAGTATTTAAACTGGGCATCCTGGTAGGTGGGCAGAACGGGGATGTTGAAGAGCTTGAAGTAGTGCTGGGAGAAGCTGTTTCGGGCCGAAACCATCAACCCAGAACGCTTCGACAAGGGCATCTCCACGGTGGCACCCACATCCGTCGCGCCTAAGGTCATCCGAACACCGGGGCGATCGCTGCGTGCTTGGCGCAAATCCAGCTCCAAAGCGCCCGAAAGCACGTTGCTCATACTCGAAGGAAAAGCGCCCGAGTACAAAGCCGCGCCTTGAATGAAGTCCATGTTGAGCAGGCTGACCGCACCGCCGCTGGCGCCTTGAATGCTAAAGTGGTTAATCGTCGGAAGGTCAATGCCGTCCATGCGGTAGGCATTTTCGCTAGAAGCCCCGCCGCGGATGGAAATGTTGTAGCCAAAGCTGGACTTGGGGAGGACGCCGGGGAAACTCTGAATGGCCTTGCTGATGTCCAAGGTGGCGCCGGGCATGCGCTGCATTTCGGACCAGTTGATGTTTTTGATGGAAAGGGGCGTTTCCTCAGTCGTTTTAAACGCTTGAGCGCTCACGGACACCTCGTTGAGCTCGAGGCGTGGGCGCTCCACTTCTACGAGGAGCTCGAGGGGCTTGACGCCGTTGAGCATCTGTTCGTGAAGCACTTTGAAGGATTGCCCGTCGGGGCTGCTGACCCGAATGTTGCACAAGCCACTGGGCAAGTTGCCAAACAAGAAGGCGCCTTCTTGGGTCGCCGATTGTTCGGCTCTAAAGTCGCCCTGGACAACCGCCACGCGGTAGCCCGCTGCGGGATCCAAACTTCCTTCAAAAACGATCTGTCCGCGGAGGACTGCATTCTGTGCTTCTGCGGCGAACGGCAGAAGAGCCAAAATGAAAAATGCCCGAAAAATTGTTTTCACGCCGCGAAAGTAGAGGACCCACAGCGCCAAGGATACCCAAAAAAGTAAAAAAGTAGCCCTACTGGTTGTACTGGTTCATAGCCATCTGGGGG
>JALQUY010000051.1:3250-6615 GCA_023260615.1 Schleiferiaceae bacterium | reverse complement strand
GACCCACAGCGCCAAGGATACCCAAAAAAGTAAAAAAGTAGCCCTACTGGTTGTACTGGTTCATAGCCATCTGGGGGCCGGCGAGTACAAAGGTTTCGAGCAATTTGATGGCGCGCTCCACGCCGGGGGTGATGAACTCCATTTCGGTGGCTTGCCACTTGCCCAAAACGAAGTCGACCTGGTGACCCTTGGGGAAGTGTTGGCCAATGCCAAAGCGCAGACGGGCATAGTCTTGACGGCCCAGTACGGCTTGAATGTCTTTTAAGCCGTTGTGACCGCCATCGGAACCTTTGGTCTTCAGTCGGACCTTCCCAATCTCTAATGCCAATTCATCCACGATGATGACTACGTTTTCCAAGGGTATTTTTTCCTCCTCCATCCAATAGCGGACGGCCTTCCCACTCAAATTCATGTAGGTGGTAGGCTTGATGAGAATGACCTGGCGGCCTTTTAGTTTAAGCTCCGCGCGGTCGGCATACCGCGCGGGGCTAAAAACAGACGTGGACGCCTGAGCCCAGGCGTCCACGATGTCAAATCCTATATTGTGTCGCGTCTGGGCATACTCGGGACCCGGGTTGCCCAACCCAACCATTAGGAATTTTTTCATTCAGCAGCTGCTTCGGTAGCTTCAGCGCCTTCAGCAGCAGCTTCAGCGCCTTCAGCACCTTCTTCTTCGTCGGAGTCGTCAGCGACAGCCTTACGTGACATTTTGATGGTGACAACAACGGCTGCTTCAGCATTCAAAATTTCGAAAGGCTTGCCAGCCTTCACATCGCTTACGCGCACAGATTGACCGATGCGGAGGTCGGTAATGTCGTGCTCGATGACCGAAGGAAGGTCGTTGATGTGGCCCTTGATGCGCAAAGAGCGGAGGACGGACTTCAACTTACCACCGTTGCGGACACCACGTGCGTTACCCGTCATCATAACGGGTACGTCGATGGTTACAGCTTTGCCTTCAACTACTTCAATCAAGTCCATGTGGATCAATTGGTCCGTTAAAGGGTGGAACTGCATGTCTTGGATAACCGCTTGGATGGTCTTGCCGTCCAATTCGATGTTAGCTACGCGAGCTTCCGCGGTGTACACCAAGTCGCGGAACGCGAGGATGGGCGCACTGAAGTGGATAGGCTCGTTACCGCCATATACAACGCAGGGAACTTGGCCTTCTGCGCGAACTGCTTTAGCGTACTTGCTACCGAGGTCGGTGCGGACAGTTCCTTTAATGGTTACGGATTGCATGGGGATGGAGATTTCAGAGTTTACATTACAAAGTGGCCGCTGATGGACTCGTTGGAGTTCACCTTGTGCATCACTGCGGCAAAGAGTTTACCAATAGGGACGACCCGAAGCTTAGGGGACGATTGGGTTTGAGGAATGGTGTCGGTAATGACCAATTCTTGAAGCGCCGAATTTTCAATGCGCTCAAGAGCATTTCCGGAAAGCACGCCATGCGTACAGTAGGCACGGACCGATTTGGCGCCTTGCTCCATGAGCATATCAGCCGCTTTGGTTAGGGTTCCGGCCGTATCCACCATGTCGTCAAGTAAGACTACGTTACGGCCGGCGACGTCGCCAATGACCGTCATTTTGTCGATGACGTTTGCTTTTTTGCGCTGCTTGTAGCAAATGACCACCTCAGCACCCAATTGGTTGCCGTAGGCCGTCGCGCGCTTGGAGCCGCCCATGTCGGGAGAAGCGATGGTCAAATCGTCCAACTTTAAGGCTTCGATATCCGAAATAAAGAGGGTCGATGAATACAAGTGATCCACAGGGCGCTCAAAGAAGCCCTGAATCTGGTCCGCGTGGAGGTCCATGGTCATAACGCGCGTGGCGCCTGCCGCTTCGATGAGCTTGGCCACCAGTTTGGCGGTAATGGGAACACGTGGCTTGTCCTTGCGGTCCTGACGTGCGTAGCCAAAGTAGGGGATGACGGCCGTTACGTGGCGTGCGGAGGCACGCTTGGCGGCGTCAATCATCTGCAAAAGCTCAAACAAGTTGTCAGAGCTTGGCATCGTGCTTTGAATCAAAAACACACGGCTACCGCGAACAGACTCCTCAAAAGAAGGCTGGAATTCACCGTCCGAAAAATTCAGCATATTCACTTTGCCCAAAGGCTGCCCATAGGCCTCTGCAATAGAGGCCGCTAGCGCTTCTGAAGCTTGTCCTGCGAAAATTTTTGCAACGGGTTCCATACTTTTGATAAAACGGGGGTGCAAATGTATGCAATTTGTGCGTATGTTTGCGCCTCACAATTGCCCAGGTGGCGGAATTGGTAGACGCGCACGACTCAAACTCGTGTTCCCCTGGAGTGCGGGTTCGATTCCCGCCCTGGGCACTCTCTCAAAAAGTGCTCGCAATCTCATGAACAAACAAGAAAAGTACGACCGAGCCTATCTAAGGATGGCATCGGAATGGTCGGAACTTTCTTACTGCGAGCGCCGAAAGGTGGGTGCCCTCATCGTCAAAGGCCGGATGATCATATCAGACGGCTACAACGGAACGCCATCTGGATTTGAAAATGTCTGCGAAGACGACCAAGGGTTTACCAAATGGTACGTGCTTCATGCTGAGGCAAATGCCATTTTGAAAGTAGCAGGCTCTACCCAGAGTTGCGAAGGAGCGACGTTGTACTTGACGATGTCCCCGTGCACCAATTGCAGCAAACTCATTCACCAAGCAGGTATCAAGCGGGTAGTTTACGCCACAGAATACAAGGACCTTTCGGGCGTGGATTTCTTGCAGCGCGCGGGTGTCATCACGGAGTTTCTCCCGCCTGTGGCTGTTTCGTAGCACTGACGTTGGATGGGTAGGAGCTTCCCGATCCTTTATCATAAAAAAACAAGCGCATAAAAAAAGCCGCCCCGAGGGACGGCTTTCTGTTTTTGAAACTGTCGAAAATTATACCTCAGCAGCCTCTTCACCTTCAGCGGCAACTTCCTCAGCACCTTCGGTAGCCTCGGCAGCCTCTTCGGTAGCCTCCTCAGCGGGAGCCTCTTCAGCAACTACTTCTTCAGTGGTCTCTTCAACAGCTGCTTCTTCAGCGGCGTTGTTACAAGCAACAAAGGCAACCATGGCCAGTGCGCTCAGAAAAAAGCTTACTTTTTTCATTTTGATTGGGGTTTTTTAGGTTGAGATCTCAAAATCTTGAATCAAAGGTAGATAAATATTGCACCCGTGCAAATGAGGCCCAAAATATTTACACCTTCTTTAACAAACTCTCCATGGAGGCAATCTCCTTGATAATCAAGGCTAACTCGTTTCGGTGAACGCGTTTTTGGCTCATGGAATCGCGGTCGCGCAGCGTGACGGTACCGTCCTCTAAACTTTGGTGGTCCACGGTGATGCACAAGGGTGTGCCAATA
>JALQUY010000051.1:1530-3152 GCA_023260615.1 Schleiferiaceae bacterium | reverse complement strand
GGAATCGCGGTCGCGCAGCGTGACGGTACCGTCCTCTAAACTTTGGTGGTCCACGGTGATGCACAAGGGTGTGCCGATGGCGTCCTGACGACGGTAGCGCTTTCCAATAGCATCCTTCTCATCAAAGGCCATTTGGAAATCGAATTTTAGCTCATCGTACAGGCTGCGCGCCATTTCAGGAAGGCCGTCTTTCTTGAGCAAAGGCAGGATAGCCGCTTGCGTAGGGGCTAGTGCGTGGGGAAGGCGTAACACGGTACGCGTGCTTCCGTCTTCAAGGGTCTCTTCTTCGAGACTTTGGCTGAGGACACTGAGGAACATTCGGTCCAAACCAATAGAGGTCTCCACGACATAGGGCGTAAAGTTTTGGTTCGTTTCGGGATCGAAAACCTGCTGTTTTTTGCCAGAGAATTCCGCGTGGCGGCCCAAGTCAAAATCAGTCCGGCTGTGAATGCCTTCGATTTCTTTAAAGCCAAAGGGAAATTCAAATTCAATATCCGCAGCGGCATTCGCGTAGTGTGCCAGCTTGTCGTGGTCGTGGTAGCGGTAGTGCGAGGCGTCAAAGCCCAGGGCCAAATGCCAGCGCAAACGGGCTTGCTTCCAGTGCTCGTACCATTCCATTTCGGTTCCGGGCATGACGAAGAATTGCATTTCCATTTGCTCAAATTCACGCATGCGGAAAATGAACTGGCGCGCTACGATTTCATTTCGGAAGGCCTTACCGATTTGGGCAATGCCAAAAGGAATTTTCATTCGGCCCGTCTTGTAGACGTTCAAGAAGTTGACGAAAATGCCTTGTGCTGTTTCCGGACGCAGGTAGAGGTCGCTAGCGCCTTCTGCAACCGAACCCATTTTCGTGGCAAACATCAAGTTGAATTGGCGCACTTCCGTCCAGTTGCTGCCTCCACTTACGGGGCATACAATGCCTTCATCCAGAATGACTTGACGTACAGCCTCCAAGTCGTCGGCCTCCATGGCTTTGACAAGGCGCTCGATTACCTGGTCCGCTTTTTCGAGGTAGCCCATCACGCGTGGATTGGTGCTTCGGTAGAGCGCAGCGTCAAAGGTTTCGCCAAAGCGTTTGGCGGCTTTTTCCACTTCCTTGTCGGCCTTTTGGCGCAACTTTTCAGCGTGCTCTTCAATCAATACATCCGCACGGTAACGCTTCTTGCTGTCCTTGTTGTCAATCAAAGGATCATTGAAGGCATCGACGTGACCACTTGCTTTCCACACCGTGGGGTGCATAAAAATGGCCGAATCCAACCCAACGACATTTTCGTTCAACTGGACCATGGAGCGCCACCAGAAATTCTTAATGTTATTTTTCAGGAGCACCCCGTTTTGGCCATAATCGTAGACAGCGGAAAGACCATCGTAGATTTCACTGCTTTGAAAAACAAAGCCATATTCTTTGGCGTGGGAAATGACGCGTTTAAATGCTTCTTCGGGAGAGGTAGACATAAATACTGTGTGCTAAAAGGCGGTTAACCGGTGCAAAGGTCGGGATTTGGTCGGAGATAGCCGTAAACGCGCTGGTACACGCGGGTGCCATCCTGTTTATCCAATCAAACTGGCAATGTTCCCCGTAAACAGACGCACGGCAATGGCCATGAGAATGATGCCAA
>JALQUY010000051.1:0-1433 GCA_023260615.1 Schleiferiaceae bacterium | reverse complement strand
GTGCCATCCTGTTTATCCAATCAAACTGGCAATGTTCCCCGTAAACAGACGCACGGCAATGGCCATGAGAATGATGCCAAAGACTTTGCGCACGACGGCAATGCCGTTTTTGCCCAACCAGCGTTCGAGGTGACGCGTGTTTTTGAGGACGACATATACCAATGCAGCGTTGATGAGGATGGCGACTAAGATGTTTTCAGCGGCATACTCGCTGCGGATGGAGATCAGTGTGGTCAACGTGCCCGCCCCGGCAATGAGGGGAAAAGCGATCGGAACAATGCTCGCAGATTCGGGCTCTGCCTCTCGGTAGATGCGTACCCCGAGAATCATTTCGAGGGCCAAAAAGAACAATACCAATGAGCCGGCAACGGCAAAAGACGCCACATTGACCCCAAACAATCCAAGCAAATCCTCCCCCAAAAAGAGAAAGAGCACCATGATGGCGGTGGCTGCAACTGTGGCTTTTTCACTTTGAATATGGCCTACTTTTTCTCGTAAAGAAATAATAATGGGCACGCTGCCGATGATGTCGATGACGGCAAAGAGGACCATGGTGGCAGAGAGAATTTCAGCAAAATTCATGAGGAAAAAGAGCTTTGAATGTGACCGCACAAAGGTAGACCTTTGGAAAATGATTCAGATTGGCGATACCATAGTCTCCCAAGTGGCCTTCGAGCATGCCTTTTGCTGTGATTTGTCCAAGTGTAAAGGGGCGTGTTGTGTAGAAGGGGATGCGGGTGCGCCTTTGAACGAGGCAGAAGTGGCAATTCTGGATGAAATCCAGGAAAAAATTCGGCCCTTTTTGCGTCCTGAAGGTCTCCAAGCCATCGCGGAACAAGGGGTAGCCATTCAAGAGCCCGATGGTGAATGGGTAACTCCATTGGTTCAGGGCAAGGAATGCGCATATGTGGTCTTCGATGGGGGGGTAGCCAAGTGCGGAATCGAACAAGCGGCAGCAGCTGGAGTCGTGGATTGGCCCAAACCCATTTCCTGCCATTTGTATCCCATTCGGGTGACCAAATACAAGGACTTTGATGCTTTGAACGTGCACCATTGGACCGTCTGCGAACCCGCATGTAGCCTGGGGCAAGAGCTTAAGTTGCCCGTTTTCAGGTTCTTAAAGGGAGCCTTGGTCCGCGCTTACGGCGAAGCCTGGATGGAGGAGGCTGAAGAGATCTACAGCTTCCTTCAAGATCAGAAATCCGAATAGGGTTATTAACAATCGTTGTGGATTACTTTATCCTCTTGGGGCAAGAAATCTATTGCACATATGTAACCCTTAGGATTTGCGGCATTTGAGATTGAGGAGGGAGGTTCGGAATGTTGAAAACTCCGGTTCAATGTTCAAATCTATCCCTTGCGATTCCCCCCTCACTTTCCAAGATTTGTAAAGCTCATCAGCGGACATCTTCCCCGGTCTCCCAGACATAGAT
>JALQUY010000050.1 GCA_023260615.1 Schleiferiaceae bacterium | reverse complement strand
AAACATGTGGTACCAAAAACTCAATTCTGGACTGCTCACGGTTCCCAGCGAAATCTGTGGGGTGCGCAAGGTGGCGTCCGTATTGCTGCCGGTAAAGCCAATGACATCGCATACGGCGTACTTGCTGCGGCCTGAATGGTCCGAATTTGGTCCGGTGAACGTGTTGGGGAAAGGAACCGGATTTACCACCCAGCCATAGCCCGTAGTCGGACTGCGCGGCCAGCAGTTGGGCCAGCTACCCGCACCCGTCAAGGGCCACGCGGGTTGTGGGGTCATTTGGTCTTGGTCGAAGTTTTCAAACCAAGGAAGCTGCGCCACACCACAAAGCGTGCTCGTGGCATAGTAGGGCGTCCAGCTGGAAACCGTACCGTCCGAACAGCTATCCCGAACGTAAAAATCGTAGCCCGTAGAAGGCTCCAACCCTGTCGCAGCAAAGGTCGGCGAGGTCACCCAGGCCGAACGCGTTCCATTGCCCAGCGCAAACCCCAGCGTTCCGTATTCAATCTGGTGGTGCGTGCCACTCGCGGAATAGCTAATCGTGATACTGTTGGTCGTCCGCGAGGCCAAAGACACAGTCGTAGGCGTGTTGCAGCCCAACAAGGGCTGCGTTTGCCACATCAAAAGCGCGGCGAACAAGGCGGAAAATAGGCGTAATCTGAGCATAGTACTTAGGAAGTACAAAGAAACGGCCGTTCTGGTTCATGCACGCGCGCATGAAGCCCAAAGGCCCGGTTGACTGAACGAAAGGGCATAAATTTGGGGCATGCGAAAGCTCGTGGTCCTCCTGTTTCTGCTTTTGGCGCTCTTTCCGAGCGTTCACACTGCCTTAGAGGCCTGGGAACACAGCCACCACAGCCATGCTGTGGCCTGTGAGGAGGAAGGCACCCACATGCACCCCAAAGAGGCCCATTGCCAGGTGGATCAGTTCACCTTTTTCAGTGTGCCCTGGGAAGCGATCAGCTTCCAAAAGGTAGTGCGGCAGGTATACCTCCAACGAGATTTCACGGCATACCATGGGCCCTTAACGGCTTGTGAATCTGGAAAGACAGACGTACGCGGTCCCCCCAGCAGGACCCTATTCGCAAACGTCTAATTTCCAAAACCTTATTTCATGTTTTTACCCATCCTGGGCGGGCTTTTGAGTGCGTCCTTGGGCAGCGTTGATTCGCTGCCGGAACCCGAATTCTACCTTGAACTAACTGAGGCCCACGTCTGCGCCTCAGAAGGGGTCGTTCAAACCAACGAAGCGGCCACCTTTGCGGCCGTTCGCCCTTTCGCCCAAGGGGATCCCCTCCAAATGCGTCGCCTCTCGGACCAAAGCCCCAGCTTGCAGTGGTCCTCCGCCGGGGGCCAATCCCTCAAGCCCGTCCTCCGAGGTCTCGGCGGAAACCGCGTCCTGACTGCCTTCCAGGGCTGGCGCTACGACAACCTCCAAGGAGGGCTCGATCACGGCCTTGATTTTCCACTCTTAGGCGTCGACCACGCTGAAATTTTACTCGGCCCAAACACCCTAGCGCTAGGAACGGATGCGCTCAGCGGCGTGTTGTACTTCACCGATGTTCGCCCAAAAACAAGCCACCAAAGGCAGTTTCAAGGTTTTGGGGGAACAAATTTGGTCGGAGGACAATGGTCGTATCATGGCCCAAGCCAAGGCTTGACGCCCTATTTCATCGGACTATCGTCGGCTAATCAGTCCGAATACAGAGATGCCCACGGCGACACCGTTCATGGAAGCGACGGGCATACTCGGGCCCTTCGAGCTCTCTGGAATTGGGGCAGTTTAGAAGCAAGTCGGGGCCAGCACCGTATGAGTTTTACGGCAACCGGGCGCCAGCTTGGCGTACCTGAGGGTCCTTTGGCACATGTGGACAGCGCGGATGAACATTCGGGCCACAATCAAACCATTCAAGGCCTCTATTGGGCATTAGAAAGTCAGTGGAAGAAAGGTGTTTGGCGGGTGCGGTCTCACCAAGGAATGAACCAAAGTATTCGAGAGGAAAAAGAGGGGGACGATGTCCATATTGGGTTTGCTATGCGCATGCTAAGCTCGACGACGAGTGCCACACGTTCCATGCCTTTTTCTTCATTGTCTTTGCAAGGAGGAATGGAAGAAACGTATGGAATTCAGGCTTTTAGCCGAAATGTACGGAATCTACCCGGGGCGGACGATCAGGTCTACCCGGACGCCCAACAGGGCTACCTAGCAGGCTTTTACCATCGCGCGCTGCGCTTTAAAAACCTCGATGCGTCTGCAGGGATTCGTGGGGAATGGGGAACTTTTCCCGTTTGGAGCGGTCTAGCACGCCTTGCCTGGACCCCCCGCGAAAACAGCCACGGACAGCTGCGCGTAAGTCGGGGCAGCCGCGCCCCGCAACTGGAGGAACGCTATGCCTATGGCAACCACATCGGCGCGGGGCGCTTTGAAATTGGCGATTCGACGCTCGGTCCTGAAAAACTCTGGAACCTGGACGCCCAATGGCATTGGGAGGGACGCATCGTTGATTTTCAAGTGGGGGGCTTTTACCAACGCTATGAAGACTTCATCGCCTTGAATCCTGAGGAGCGTGCCGGTGATTGGGTCTTTGTCTACGGAGCGGCACCCGCGGTGCTTACCGGTGGCGAAGTTTCGGCACACGCCCACCAAGGGCCTTGGCACCTTCAGGCGGCGTATGCAGGCGTTTATGCCCAACGACCCGACGGCGAAGCCCTTCCCAGTGTAGCCCCTTCCAAGTGGAGTGCGGTCTTGCGCTACCAAAACGCCACGCACAAAATCCCGCTGATGGTCCACGTGGTAGCCGAGTATTTTGACACCAAAACGCGACTCGCCAAGAGTGAGCAACTCTTTTGGGGAACGACCTCCTTACCGGGGTATCTCTTGCTTCATGCCCAAGTGGCGGCGACGTTAAGCGAACGGGCTTCGGTGGAATTGGGCGTGGACAATCTGCTCAATGCCGCCTATGCGCATCCCCTGAGTTTGGCTCAGCAGGTCGGTGTTTTAGAGCCCGGACGGCAGGCTCGTTTGACCCTAATCTATCAGTGGTAAAGCGACATAGCGCAAATTCGGGGAAGATGTAGTACCTTTGCCGCAACTTCGTGAGCTACAACACAGAGGGGACCGCGAGTCCCCTCTTTTGTTCTCTAAACTTTCGTTCAAGGATGACACAGGTCGAATTGGAAACTTTGGTTCAGCAGGAACTCGCCGCGTGCGGGGCGTTTTTGGTGGAATTCAGCATGAATGCAGATAACCAGATACGGGTGTATGCGGACATGGTGGAAGGCCATATTTCGATCGACCAGCTGAAGAAATTGAGCCGTGCCGTTGAGGGTGCATTGGGAGAAGAATCGGAAAATTATTCCATTGAGGTGTCTTCCCCCGGCATGTTTGCCCCCTTCAAAGTGCCCGCGCAGTTTACCAAGCACATTGGTCGCCAGGTGAAAGTGAACCGAATTTCCAGTGGTACATCGCTCAAAGGCACGCTAGAGCGCTACGACGGCGAGACGATTACCCTGCATTGGACGGAGCGAGTTCCCAAACCTTCGGGCAAGGGTAAAGTAACCATAGATGTGCGTGAAGAGCTTGCTCTTTCGGATGTCTCAAAAATTGTATTGGAGTTCAAATTCTGATTTTTTCCCAAACATGGAAAACCTAGCCATCATCGAATCCTTCGGCGAGTTCAAAGACGAAAAGAACATCGACCGCGTAACCCTGATGTCCTTCATTGAGGAGGCCTTCCGCGTACAGCTTCGCAAGAAGTACGGCACGGACGAGAACTTCGACGTGATTGTGAACCCCGACAAGGGCGACTTGGAAATCTGGCGCAACCGCACCATCGTTGAAGACGGTGCTGTAGAGAACGAAAACGAAGAAATTGCGCTTTCGGCTGCGTTGAAAATCGAGCCTGACTTTGAGGTGGGCGAAGAAGTTTCTGAGGAAATTAAAATGTTGGATTTGGGCCGTCGTTTCATCCTGGCTTTCCGCCAAACCTTGGTGCAAAAAGTACAGGAGCACGACAGCAACGAGCTATTCAAGCGCTACAAGGGCATGGAAGGCGAGATCATTTCCGGCGAAGTGCACCACGTACGCAACCGTGAATTGATCATCTACGACGATCAGCAGAACGAATTGATCCTACGCCGTGATGAAATGATTCCTGAAAAGGACTTCTTCCGCAAAGGAGATACCGTGCGTGCCGTGGTGAAGAGTGTAGAAATCCGTGGTACCAAGCCCTTCATCTTGTTGAGCCGTACGGCGGACCTCTTCTTGGCGAAGTTGTTTGAAAGCGAAATCCCCGAAGTATTCGACGGCATTATCACCGTTAAAGGTGTGGTTCGCATCCCTGGCGAAAAGGCGAAAGTGGCCGTTGAGAGCTACGACGACCGCATCGACCCGGTGGGCGCATGTGTGGGTATGAAGGGTTCACGTATCCACGGAATCGTTCGCGAGCTCCGCAGCGAGAACATCGACGTGATCAACTACACGACCAACCAGCAGCTTTACATTCAGCGTGCACTTTCTCCTGCCAAAATCAGCACCATGAGCATGGACGAGGAAAACCGCCATGTAGACGTGTATTTACCTGCAGATCAGGTCAGTTTGGCCATTGGCCGTGGCGGAACGAACATCCGTTTGGCCAGCCGTTTGACCAACTACGAAATCGACGTGTACCGTGAAGACGTCGTACACGAAGAAGACGTTGAACTCATGGAATTCGCCGACGAGATCGAAGGCTGGGTGATCGAGCAGCTCCGCAAGAGTGGCTACGATACCGCTAAGAGCATCTTGAACGCGGAGGTTGAAGACGTGGCTCGTCGCGCCGATTTGGAGGTGGAAACCATCGAAGAAGTGCGCACCGTCTTGAAGAAAGAGTTTGAAGATCAATAATTTTATAGCCTAGCAGCGAAATTTGCATTTATGAGTAGTTACCGAATTAGCAAGGTTCTTAGCGAGTTAAACATCGGCCTCGACACCGCCGTGGACTATTTGACGTCCAAGGGCCAAGAGGTGGAGAAGAATCGTAACGCCAAAATTGATCAGGCGCAGTACGATCTCTTGCTTCAGAATTTTGCCTCGGACAAATCCAGCAAGGACAAGGCCGAAACTTTAATTCAGCAGAAGCGTGAAGAGAAGGAAGCCATCCAGGCGGAACGCGAGGTAGCGGCCGAGAAGGCCAAGCCCGAAGTCATCCGAGGAACGGCAAAACTCGACGGTCCAAAATTCGCTGGCAAAATTGATCTAAACCCCAAGGCCGCAGCGAAGAAAGTGGAGGCCCCCGCCGCCGAAGCTCCTGCAGCATCTGCCGTTGAGGCCCCCAAAGCGGCAAGCCCCGCAGCTCCGGCCGTCGAAGCTCCTGCTGCGCCTGCCGTTGAGGCACCCAAAGCGAAAAGCCCTGCTGCACCTGAGGCTCCAGTAGCTCCTGCCGTTGAGGCACCCAAAGCGGCAAGCGCTGCCGCTCCCGCAGCTACTACTCCTGCAGCCCCTGCTCCCGATCCTGCCAAGGAGGAAGGAACACACACTACGCAGTATCAAAAGCTGGACGGTCCCAAGTTAACGGGCCAGACCATCGACCTTTCGCAGTTCGCCAAGAAGCCCAAGCCTGCGGGCGAGGCTGGCAAGCGCAAGCGCATCAAGACCGAAGGCCTTCAGAAGCCAGCCGCCGGCGGTGGTCGCACTACGACGGGTGCTGCTTCGGTAGGTGGACCTGGACGCCGCGACAACAACCGCCCTGGATTGGGAAGTCGCCGCGGTGCGCCTGCCCCTGCACCCAAAGAGGTGTCCAAGGAGGATATCGAACGCAAAATCAAGGAGACGCTCGAGAAATTGGGCGGAGGCCGCAAGTCCAAGGGATCCAAAATGCGTCGTGACAAGCGCGCCGAGCGCAGCGAGCGCCGCGAAATGGCCGAATTGGAGCGTATCGAAGGAGAAAAGACCCTCAAGCTCACCGAATTTGTCACCCTTTTGGAAGTGGCAAACATGATGAACGCCACTCCGACCGAGGTTATCTCGACGTGTATGTCTTTGGGCATCATGGCGTCGATGAACCAACGTTTGGACAAAGAGACCCTGACGATTGTAGCGGACGAATTTGGCTACGAAGTGGAGTTCGTCGATGAGGAAATGCAGGAGGTATTCAACGAAGAGGACAAGGCGGAAAACCTGGTATCCCGTTCACCTATCGTGACCGTCATGGGCCACGTTGACCACGGTAAAACCTCTTTGTTGGACTTTATCCGAAGCGCCAACGTCATCGCGGGCGAAGCGGGCGGCATTACGCAGCACATCGGTGCGTACAGTGTACAGCTGCCCACGGGCCAAACCATTGCCTTCCTCGACACCCCTGGTCACGAAGCCTTCACGGCGATGCGTGCGCGTGGTGCTCAGGTGACGGACATCGTTATTATCGTGATTGCGGCGGACGATTCGGTCATGCCCCAAACGAAAGAAGCCATCAGCCACGCCCAAGCGGCCGGCGTACCCATTGTATTCGCCATCAACAAGGTGGATCGCCCCAGTGCGAACCCTGAACGCATCAAGGAGCAATTGAGCCAAATGAACCTCCTCGTCGAAGACTGGGGTGGAACAATTCAGTCTCAGGAGATTTCGGCCAAGACCGGTCTCAATGTGGACAAGCTTCTCGAAAAAGTATTGCTCGAAGCAGAAATGCTCGATCTGAAAGCGGACCCCACGCGTATGGCCAAGGGTACCGTGATTGAAGCCACCCTTGACAAAGGCCGTGGCTATGTGACGACTCTCTTGAACCAAACCGGTACCCTCCGCATTGGCGACTACATCCTCGTAGGCCCTTACAGCGGCAAGGTGCGCGCCATGATGGACGAGCGCGGCAACAAACTCAAGGAAGTCGGCCCCTCCATGCCGGTGTCCATCCTTGGTTTGGACGGCGCCCCTCAAGCCGGCGACAACTACGTCGTCATGGAAGACGAGCGCGAAGCCAAGAACATTGCCACGCGCCGCCAGCAATTGG
This sequence comes from Schleiferiaceae bacterium, assembly GCA_023260615.1. Lineage (GTDB taxonomy): Bacteria > Bacteroidota > Bacteroidia > Flavobacteriales > Schleiferiaceae > TMED14. The sequence goes on along the minus strand of JALQUY010000050.1, from coordinate 4,383 downwards.
CCCGCGAGCAGAGCGTTCGTTCGCAGAAGAATCTTACTCTGGAAGAAATCGGACGCCGTTTGGCCGTTGGCGACTTCCAAGAGCTCAACATCGTCTTGAAGGGCGACGTGGACGGTTCGATCGAAGCGTTGTCCGACTCACTCCAGCGTTTGAGCACGGAAGAAATTCAAGTGAATATCATCCACAAAGCGGTGGGTGGCATTACCGACAGCGACGTTCTGTTGGCGACCGCTTCTAAGGCTATCATCGTGGGCTTCCAGGTTCGTCCTGCCGCATCTGCCCGAAAGCTAGCCGAAAAAGAAGACATCGAAATCCGCCTCTACAGCATCATCTACGATGCCATCAACGACATCAAAGACGCCATGTCGGGCATGCTTTCCCCCGACCTCAAGGAGGAAATCACCTGTACCTTGGAGATCCGCGAAACCTTCAAGATCTCCAAAGTCGGCACCATCGCTGGCTGTATGGTCACCGACGGCACCATCACCCGCAACACCCGCGTCCGCATCATTCGCGATGGCGTCGTGGTCTACACGGGCGAGCTGGGCTCACTCAAGCGCTTTAAAGACGACGCTAAAGAAGTCAAGAAGGGCATGGACTGTGGTCTGAACATCAAGAACTTCAACGACATCAAAGTCGGCGACGTGATTGAAGGCTTCCAAGAAATCGAGGTTCAGCGCGAGATCTAAGAAAACGCACGCGTTTTCTGTTAAAGCGTTAAAGGGTTTAAGAGTTGAGGGGTGAAGGCTTCTCGATTCTTGAGCCCTTTTCTTTTGGAGCTCGGGCTGCGCCATGAAGCTAGAGAGCTCGGGCTTTGCGCTGTAGCCTCTACGCTTAAACGCTTAATCTCTTTTACCCTTAAACCAGGTTGTGGAACTTCGCCGCGCGCTGGGACTTTCTGTTGATTTGCCTAGCCCTCAAGCCCTCGAGCCCCCTCACGCGCCGAAGGCGCTCAGAGCCACTTCGCCACCAACGCAATCAGCTTGCGCTTCCAGTCGGTGTAAGGAGGAGCCAAAAGCATCGTTGGGGACCAGCGGCCACGGCGGTACACGCTGCGGGCGTTGGTGAATTCCCGGAAGCCCCAAAGGCCGTGCGATTTTCCGATACCGGAAGTGTTCACGCCGCCAAAAGGCAGGGTGGGGTGCATGTAGTGCAGGTAGAAATCGTTGACAACGGTAGCGCCGGCACGGGTTTCGGCAATGACCCCATTGGACCATGCTTCGTCGTGGCTCAAGAGGTAAAGGACCAACGGGCGCGATTGTGCGTTGATACTGGCCAGGCCGTCAACGGTTTCGATGTAGGTTTTGACGGGCAGAATAGGACCAAAGATTTCGTGACAGACCAAATCCATATGCTCCGGAACGTCCCAAACAATCGTCAGCGGATAGTAGCAGGTATCGCGATTGGGCGCATCCACCTGCCAGTACTCGGCACCCCCGGCAACCGCTTCTTGGAACCAAGCGTCCAAACGGTCCCAGTGTCGGGGGTGGACGATTCTACAGAAGTCGGGGTTCTTCGAGGGGCTGGAACTGTAGTGCTTGACGACTCCGCGCTTGAAGCCTTCGATAAAGGCGTCGCGCTGGTCTTTTCGGACTAAGGCATAGTCGGGGGCAATGCACACCTGGCCTGCATTGAGGCCTTTGGCCCAACCTACGCGTTCGCCAGCGGCTTCGGGCCCAAATTTAGGATGCAAAAAGACGGGCGATTTGCCGCCTAATTCCAAAGTGACTGATGTGAGGTATTTGGCCGCGCCCGCCATGACTTGGCTGCCAATTTTAGGCGAGCCGGTAAAGAAAATGTGGTTCCAAGGATGGTCCAAGATGCCCACCGCCACCTCTACGCCACCCAGGACTACGGATACTTCTTCAGGCGGGAAGACCTCAGCGATCAAGGACGCGAGGAAGTCAGCGGTAGCAGGAGAAAGTTCGGAGGGCTTCAGCGCCACGGAATTGCCGGCGGCCACCGCGTAGACCAGGGGAACGAGGCAAAGATTGATGGGGAAGTTCCAGGGCGAAACGATGAGAACGGCGCCTTTGGATTCGTAGACGACTTCGGCTCGGCCGGGGATGAGAGTGATGGGAAGTCCGTGTCGCTCGGGGCGCATCCACTGGCGGAGTTGGCCCACCACGTAGTCGATGCTGGAGGTGACGGGCAGGAGCTCGTTGAGGTCTGTATCGGGTTCCGCGCGGTTGAGGTCGGACTTCAGGGCCGCGAGGGCCTCGGCTCGGCGAGCGAGCAAGGCTTTTTTCAGGGCGCGTAGTCGTGCAATGCGTTGGGTGGCTGTATGTCGACCTACAACGGGCGCGGAGGCTTCTAGGCGCTTGAAAACGGCGGTAAGGGTCTGGCTATCCATGATTTCTGCTAACCCAATTTACCCCAACAAGTTCACTTTAGTTCAGCGGTTGGGGGTATCGCTTTCGATCACACCATCGCGAAGTCGGATAATGCGGTGGGCATGCTGTGCGATGTCCTCTTCGTGGGTCACGACGACGAGGGTATTTCCCGCTTTATGGATGTCATCGAACAGCTTCATAATTTCCACGGAGGTCGTGCTGTCGAGGTTTCCGGTAGGTTCGTCGGCCAAAATCATCGATGGCGTGTTCACCAAGGCGCGCGCTACGGCAACCCGTTGACGCTGACCCCCCGAAAGTTGGTTAGGCCGGTGGTCCATTCGGTCCTCCAAGCCGACCTGACGCAAAACTTCCTCGGCACGTTCGGTCCGAACTTCCTTGCTGGCGCCCGCATAGACCATGGGCAAAGCCACGTTTTGCAATGCGGTTTGGCGAGGAATCAGGTTGAAGGTTTGGAAGACAAAGCCAATTTCCTTGTTGCGGACGGCGGCGAGATCGTTGTCGTCCATTCGGCTCACGTCGCGACCCGCCAAATGGTAACTGCCCCCAGTAGGCGTATCCAAACAGCCCAGTAAATTCATGAGGGTGGACTTCCCGCTTCCAGAAGGACCCATCAAGGCGACGTATTCCCCTTTTTGAATATCTAAGTCAATGCCTTTGAGCACGTGAACAGTTTGGGCACCGAGTTGAAAATCTCGGGTGATGCCGCGGAGGGAAATAACGCTTTTGGAGTCCATGAGGTGTTACAGCACAAGATTGGTGCCAAGGTAGACCATTCGGCCAAAAATGGGTCCCCAAATGCGGGTAGCATCGAAGTAGGTCTGGAAGTAGGCCGAAGAAGGAAGGAGGGCCTCTCCCGTCTGCGTATTCACCGCGCCGTCAATGGGGTTGGTTTGCATGACGTTCAGGCCGTTTTCAAGACCAAGGTAAACGTCTCCACCCGCCCATGCTTTGCGAATTTGACCGTTCAGTAAGTTGAAGGCTGGGGCCGTCTCTACGGACGGATAGGCACTGGGATCCGTGCCTGGAATGGGCTGCTCCCCATAGCGCTGGAGGGTAGCATCTGCCGTCCAACCGCCTTTGAATTCACGGCTGAGGTGGGCCATCAGGCGGTGTTTGGGCACAAAGGGGGCCGAAAGCGCAACGTCCTGAGCTACAATGCCGGACTCGTCCCGGTAGACCACACTTAAGTCTTGGTATCGGTAGGCCAGGCGCATTTCCGTACGCTTGTTGAGCTGGTAGGTCACGGAGGCACCTGCCGTGTTGGAGGCCATGGGGCGAATGGGTTCTACAGAGGAGGTGAACTGGGTGTAGAGGTAGCGCTGACCGGGCGTCCAATAATCTTGCACCACCGTTTGCCCAAATACCGTCGAGTGGGCATCGAGCTGCAGGGACCCCGGCATGTAGTTCAACTTGAAATTCCAAGCATAGCTCAGGCCCGTGTTATAGGCCTCTTCCATGTTGAGGTAGGAGCCGCCTAGGATGTGATAGAGCGAAGATGGCTGACTGCGCAAGGTGCGGTTGGTGGCCAAGCGGCCCCATTCCTCCACCAAGGGCAAAGCGTTGCGGAATCCTCGGCCTGCGGCTAGGCGAAGGGTGTGCTTTTCCACGGGCTCCCAGCGAAGGTGGATGCGGGGTGAGACTTGATGCGATACGATGGAATTCCAGTCGTAGCGGGCCCCCAAGACAGCCGTGAAGTGATCGGAAGGCGCATAGGTCCATTCGGTCGAAAGACCCAAATCCACCTCTAGCCATCCCATCGTCGTACCGAGGTCGGTTTGCACAAAGTCGAAGTCGTATCGGTCCGCCGTCAGCAGTAGTCCGGACGTTTGACTCCACGTGCCCCAGCCATGGCGGAAGAGCACTTGGGCCATGCCGCCGTTTTGGAGGCCGTAGAGGGAACTCGCGTGAACGGGATCGATGGTCGAATTTCCCATGGCGCCATCCATCTCATTGGAGTAGAGCTGGAGGATGGTGCCGACGGATTGATCCGGTAGTTCGGGATTGACCCATCCTGTTTTTGCGGTGAAGG
>JALQUY010000004.1:26318-31715 GCA_023260615.1 Schleiferiaceae bacterium | reverse complement strand
CCCCAACGGAACCCCCAAGACAAGTACGGATTTTCAAGGCCGGTTTAGCTTGGAAACCCGAGTTGGCGATTCGCTTTTAATCGAAGCCTTCGGCTACGATAGCAAGCGTCTCAAAGTGACCTCAGCGCAACCATTGACGGTAGCACTTACTCCCAACCAAGTGGGCCTGAGCGAAGTCGTCGTCACGGGCTATGGTACGTCGACCAAAAAGGAAATCACGGGTGCGACCTCTGTGGTGAAGAGCGAAGAAATTTCCAAGCTCAACATCCCCCGCATGGACCAAGCCTTACAAGGCCAGGTGGCTGGAGTAGTCATCAACACAAATTCCGGCTCGCCCGGTGGATCGACGAGCATCCGAATCCGCGGTCTAAGCACCTTTGGCGACAACGACCCCCTGATTCTGGTCGATGGCGTGGTGTATGATTCGGAAGGATTGAATGCCCTCAACCCCAATGATATTGCATCCATAAACGTCTTGAAGGACGGCACAGCCTCCATCTTTGGCGTTCGGGCAGCCAATGGGGTTATTCTCATTGAAACGAAAAAAGGCCAAAAAGGCGGTGCGCCCGTTTTTGAGTACGCTTCCTACCTCGGGGTGCAGCAGACAGCCAAGCGTTTGGGCCTCCTCAACGCCCAAGAATATGCGGTCCTTAAAAACAATGCCTTCCTCAACGGAGGCCAAGACCAACCTTTTGCGAACACCGCACTAGGCGTTGGCACGGACTGGCAAGATGCGGTTTTTCAATCCGCGATGACCTCCAGCCACAGCTTGAGCGCAACGGGCAGCTCCAACCAGACGACGTATTCGGTAGGTGGATCCTACTTCACCCAAGACGGTATTGTCGGGGGCGGCAAGAGCAATTTTAGTCGCTACAACGGCCGCGTGAACCTGAGCACAGATATGACGGACCGCTTGCGCTTGAATTCGGTCTTTTTGTTTACCCATGAACAGCGCAAAACCTTGCCGGAAAACGGAATTGGTTCGGTCCTCTACAACACCATTAACGCCTACCCGACCGAACCTATCGTAGAAGAGGACGGTCGTTACAGTTACCTCGCTTTGGTCAGCGATATCATCAACCCCATCGCGCAGATGGCCAACACCTACAACGACAGCCGCGTGAACAAATTTGTGGGTAAGGAAGAGTTAAGTTACGATCTCAACGAGTCGCTCACCTGGACGACGCGCTTCAACTACAACTATGCCATCGTCGACGGCCGTGTGTTCTCTCCCTTGGTGTGGTACGGCCCCGGCAAGGCGCAGAATACGGCGGTGAATGCGGATTTAGACGCCCCCATGGTCACCCTAGCCGAGGGCTTTAGCCTGGAGCGCGGCGCGAGCGTATACCAGCACCGCGACACGTATGGAGATTTGACGTTTGAATCCTACCTGAACTACGACCGAACCTTTGGCGAGGACCACAGCGTGAAGGCCACAGCTGGAACGAGCGTTTTCACACGCCAAGGAAAGGGACTGGGTGCGTGGGCTTTCAATATCCCCAACAACAGCTGGGAGTATGCCGACATCTCCGCAAGCCAAGCAGCCGGAGGCTACCTCAATGGCGCGAGCAGCTTCTTCTTTGAGGAGCGCCTGCTCTCGGCTTTTGGCCGCGCCGAATACGCCTACAAGAGCCGCTACCTCTTCTCTGGGGTGCTGCGCCGCGATGGCAGTTCCAAATTTGGGCCCAATGCCCGTTGGGGAGTCTTCCCCGCCTTGTCCGCCGCTTGGATCCTCTCGGACGAACCCGGATACCGCTGGGCCAACACCGTAGATTTTGCCAAGCTGCGCGCCAGTTTTGGCATCGCTGGAAACGACCAAATTCCCAACTTCGCCTACCGGGCTCTGCTCAACGGCGAGGGCGTTTACCCCTTCAATGATTTGCTCACCCCTGGCGTAGCCATTGGACGGGCCTCCAATCCAGACCTCAAGTGGGAAACCACGCGTCAAGCCAACCTCGGTCTTGACTTGCGTGTGCGCAACAGTGTCAACCTGACGTTGAATGCCTTTGAAAAGCGCACAAGTGATTTGCTCTTCCAGCCAGAGGTTTCCGGCGTTTTAGGCACATACAGCGCTGGCGGCTACCCGCCCTTCATCAATGCAGGCGATGTCCGCAACCGTGGACTTGAGCTGGAAATGGGCTACGCAACCAAGCCTACGCGTACGGCACAGTTCACGGCGAACTTCAACGCCACCTACCTGCAGAATAAAGTACTCCGCGTACCTGATGGCGTAGACTTTATTCCCGGTGCCGGATTTGGGGTGGGCGGAAATGTGGCCACGCGTTTTGAGGCCGGCTTCCCCATTGGCTACTTCCATGGCTTTGTAACGGATGGCATTTTCCAAACGCAAGCAGAAATTGACAACAGCCCTGTCGTTCAGGCGGGCGCGCGCCCTGGTGACTTGCGCTTTGTGGACCTAAACGGCGATGGGGTCATCAACTTCAGTAACAATTCGGACAAAACCCAAATTGGCTCGCCCATTCCTGACTTCACCCTAGGCTTAAACCTGAGCTACCGCTTTAAGGCCTTTGATGTCAGTGCTAACCTCTATGCCGCATTGGGCCAGGAAATTATTCGCAACTATGAGCGCCAACAGCCCTACGCCAATATGCTGGATTACACCATTGGCCGTTGGACGGGAAATGGCAGCAGCAACGACATCCCGCGCTTGACGACCTCCCTTACCCGCAACACGGTATTCTCGGATTACTTCGTAGAAAAAGGAGATTTCCTTCGTGTGCGAAATATTCAGATGGGCTACACCTTGGGCGAGTCCCTGACGGAGCGCCTGGGTGCACGTAAGCTGCGCATGTACCTCTCAGCAAACAACCTCTTCACCCTGACGGGATACCAAGGCTATGATCCTGATATAGGAAACTTTGGTGGGGTCCTCGCCGCTGGCGTGGACTATGGATTCTATCCACAGGCACGCACCCTCATGGTTGGTTTAAGTCTTCAATTTTAAGCGATGAAAACACGTTTATTTCCCCTTCTTGTTGGCGCTGCTACCGTTTTCTCTTTGGGCAGTTGCGAAAAATTCCTGGACGTCCAACCTCGCTATGTGCAGGATGCCGAGAACTACTTCAATCAGCCTTCGGATTACGAAATGGCGCTCACCGCGGCCTACGACTTGCTTCAGACCTCCTACCTCACCCAATGGATTGGTGAAATTGCTTCCGACAATGCCATTGCAGGAGGGGAAAGTGTGACAGACACAGAAGGCCTGCACCAGATTGAAGCCATGACGCACAACGCCGTCAACAACGAACTGCGCAGCATTTTCCGCTGGAACTATGCGGGCATTGCGCGGGTCAACTATATGATGGAATTCAAAGACAAAATTGACTTTGTCGGAAAGGAGGCCATCCTAGGCCAAGCGCGCTTCCTTAGGGCCTACTACTACTTTGAACTCACGAAGTACTTTGGGGATGTGCCCTTGGTGATTGACGAGCGTTTAGGTGCGGATCAAGTCACTAAATTGGACCGAAGCCCCGCTTCCGAGGTCTATGCCCAAATCGAAGCAGACCTGCGCTACGCATCGGCCACCCTTCCGTGGAGCAACCCCGAAAAGGGGCGTGTCGACAAGGGAGCGGCCCTAGCCCTCCTCGGCAAGGTACAGCTCTACCAAGGCAAGCATGCCCAAGCGGCCGTGACCCTGGATTCTGTGATCAACTTTGGCGGCTTTGCCTTGGTGGAGAACTACGCAGACCTGTGGTTGGATGCCAATGAAAACAACAGCGAAACCGTCTTTGACATTGAGTATTCCGGCTTAGAAGGTGGAAGCTACGGCTGTTTTGTCTGCTTGGAGGGCAATGCCGCGGCAGGCTTTAACGGGATTCGCCAGTACGACGGTCCCTACTACAGCGATGGCAACAGTTACAACTTGCCCACCCAAGACCTCTACGATGCCTTTGACGCCAGCGATCTTCGCCGGGACGTCACCGTGCTCGACCTCGATGCCTTTATTGCCGCTCAACCCAACGCCAGCAGCATCAGCTATGCTATCGGCGGCGGTGGGCACACAGGGTATTACAACAACAAGTACATCAAGCGCCAAGCCGAATTGGGACTGCCCGACAACGACTTGACCTCCCCGCTCAACTACAAAGTGATTCGCTATGCAGATGTCCTGCTCATGGCCGCCGAAGCGCATGCCCAAAACGGCAATGACGCCACAGCCCTGAGCTATGTGAACCAAGTACGCGATCGCGTGAATATGCCTGCCCTCACTTCGGGAGGTAGCACCTTATTGACCGACATCTTCCACGAGCGCCGTTTGGAGCTTTCAGGCGAAGGCCTTCGCTTTTGGGATCTAGTGCGCAGCGGACAGGCCGCTCAGGAAATTTCCAACTTCCAGGTAGGCAAGCACGAACTCTTCCCGCTTCCCCAAGTAGAAATTGACCTTGCAGGTGGCAATTGGCCCCAAAATGCCGGGTATTAAACGCTTTACTCAAATCTTCACTTAAAACTCAAAACCATGAAATCAACTTCACGCACATGGCGCTTTGGCTGGTCTGTACTGGCTATGGCCCTCCTCGTGTCTGTCGGCTGTAAAAAGGAGCCTTCTTTGGGCGATCCTCCTACCGCTGAAGATGCAGAATTCACCTTCATGCCTTCGGCAACGAACCCAAACATCATTGAGTTCACCGCCAACAATTCCAGCTTGCAGGCCACTTGGGACTTCGGCAACGGCACCACCGGCGAAGGCACCAACGTGACGAGCAGCTACCCCTTTGCGGGCACCTACACCGTCACCTTGACCGTTCAAAACTCGGGCGGTAGCGCAAGCAGCTCCCAAGACATTGTGATTGCTCAAGATGATCCCAGCTTGATCAGCAACCCCATTTTTGCATTGCTGACGGGTGGATCCTCCAAGACGTGGGCGGTAGATTCCGTTCGTCCCGCGCACATGGGCGTAGGTCCTAACCCCTCTGGCGGTGCAGGTGACTACCCCGAATGGTGGGCAGCAGGTGCCAACGAGAAGGCAGGTGCAGGCTTGTACAACGACCGCTACACCTTCCATTTGCAGGGCTTTGGCTTTGACCACGTGACCAATGGCGACATTTACGTCAACGGCGCACACGCGGGCGATGCCCCCTTCACCGATACCACCTCTTGCCTCGTAGGTGATTTCACCGCATTCACTCCAAATGCTATGGGCGAGACCTGGACCTTGACCGAAGGCACTGACACGACCATTACCTTGTCCGGCAATGCCATGATCGGCTACTGGACCGGTGTGCAGACGTACAAGATCGTCTCCATCGATACCAACGAAATCTTCTTGCGCTACACGGACAGCAAGAACGCCGATTTGGCATGGTACATCCGTCTGGTCCCAGAAGGATTTGTGAGTGACCCTGGCCCCCAGCCCACTACCTACTCCTTGCCTATCGA
>JALQUY010000004.1:0-26218 GCA_023260615.1 Schleiferiaceae bacterium | reverse complement strand
GGCAATAGCACCTACAGCATTGGCGCTAACCCCGATGCCTCTGGCGCCAACACGAGCGCCACAGTGTTGACGACCGTACATGGCAATGAAACCTGGGCAGGTCTTTTCGTCAATTTGGACGCCAAACTGGACTTCAGCACGGCGGATCAAATCAAATTGATGGTTTGGGCTCCCGATACGGGCACCTTCCGCCTCAAGTTGGAAGATCAAGCAGCACCCAGCCAGTTTGTAGAAATGGACCAACCTGTTACCGTGGCACAAGCATGGACCGAGTTGACCTTTGACCTGAACGGCGTGGGCACCTTGTACGACCGTCTCGTCATTTTCCCCGGATGGAGCGTCTCCAACGCGGGCACCTTCCACGTGGATAACATCAAACAGGAGTAATCCAGCACGTTTCTAATTTTCAGTGGGCGGGGCAACCCGCCCACTTTATTTTTACCCCATGACCAAGCTTCCAACCATCATGTTCCTTTCACTGCTCCTTCTTTTGGGATGCGAAACCCAAGGCCCCTCGGCCAATGCACCCCAAAATTTGGCCTATACCATTTTGCCTTCGACCCAAACGGCCGGCTTGGTTGACATTAGTGTGACCGCCGATGCCAGCAACTACTATACACTGAAGATTGGTCAAGATCCCAATGCCCTTCTGCTCAATGAGCCGAGCGGCCAATTCTCCCATCAGTTCACGGCCACAGGCGCGTATCCGGTCCGCATTCGGGCCCACAGCACCTTTGACCTTTACGCCGAAGCTTGGGACACGATTCATGTGGACCTCGTGCAGCAAACGCCTTTGGTACCGACCACAGGCTACACAAGCCCCATGAGCTATCCCGGCTACACCCTCGTCTGGCACGATGAATTTGACTCCACCGCCATCAGCGACGACTGGACCTTTGAAATCGGCAACGGCAATTGGGGCTGGGGCAACAACGAATTGGAGTACTACCGTGCAGAGAACACTTCCTTGCTGGATGGCAGTTTACTCATCACCGCCAAAGAAGAATCCTTCGGGGGCTTCAATTACACCTCCTCGCGTATGATTACCAAGGGCAAGCGATCGTTTAAATACGGACGTATCGACATTCGCGCCGCCCTTCCTTCGGGCCAAGGTCTATGGCCTGCCCTCTGGATGCTTGGTGAAAACATCTCCTCTGTGGGATGGCCTTCGTGTGGGGAAATTGACATCATGGAGATGATTGGTGGCAGTACGCCCAACCAAGGCGACGAACGCATTCATGGAACAGGTCACTGGTCCAGCAACGGAAACCATGCCTACACAGGTGGATCCATCGTGGTTCCCAACGGCAGTTCCTACCAGGATGAATTTCACGTCTATTCCATTATCTGGGATGCAAGCTCCATTAAGTGGTACCGGGACGATGTTAAGTACTACACATTGGACATTACCGGTTCCGACAAGACGGAGTTCCACGAACCCTTCTTCTTCATTTTTAACGTGGCTGTTGGGGGCAATTGGCCCGGAAGTCCGAATTCCCAAACCACCTTCCCCCAGCGCATGGCGGTGGATTACATCCGCGTTTTCCAACCTTAAAGCGGGATAACGCTCGCTCCGCTCGCGTTTTCCCTTAGGGGGTGAGCTAAAAGCAAAAACCACTTGCGCATCGCGCCTGGTTTTTTTACACCTGAAGGATACGGAAAAAAGTTTCCTGCCCTTCAGGTGTAAAAAAACCCCGCAACTTTCGTTGCGGGGTTTTTGCTTTTGCGGTGAGGGCGGGATTCGAACCCGCGGTACAGTTTCCCGTACGCCAGTTTAGCAAACTGGTGGTTTCAGCCTCTCACCCACCTCACCGGGTATGTACAGATAGACTGAATTAGGGCTGCGAAAATACATGAAAAATCGGCTTCCACACAACCTAAATGCGCGGTGAAGAAGAAAATTCGAGAACCATCGGGAGAGTGTCGGTCCCTATCTTCGTTCGCAATTCACAACCCACCCCATTTGCTATGAAAGACGTCGTTATCGTTTCCGCCGTTCGAACCCCCATTGGCCGCTTCCAAGGCGCCCTGTCCTCCATTCCTGCCCCCGAATTAGGCGGCAAAGCGATTCAAGGCGCGTTGGCTAAGATTAACCTGGACCCCAACCTCGTTCAGGAGGTGTTTATGGGCAGCGTGCTTCAGGCAAATTTGGGGCAGGCTCCTGCTCGGCAAGCTGCCCTTGCGGGTGGTTTGAGCCAGGACGTGCCCTGCACGACGGTGAACAAGGTGTGCGCGTCGGGCATGAAAGCCATCGCTTTGGCGGCGAATGCGATTCGAGTTGGAGACGTCGACATCGCGGTAGCAGGCGGCATGGAAAACATGAGCCAAGTGCCGCACTACTTGCCCAACAGCCGCATCGGCTTCAAATTTGGTGATACCCAACTGGTCGACGGCCTGACCAAAGATGGCCTGATCAATGTGTACGACCAGCAAGTCATGGGGGTATGTGCAGACCTCTGCGCCAAAGAGCACGATTACAGCCGGGAAGAGCAAGACGCATTTGCCCTGCAGTCCTACGACCGCAGTGCCGCCGCCTGGGAAGCGGGTAAATTCAGCGAAGAAGTGATTGCGGTGGAGATCACGGACCGCCGTGGCAACACCACGGTTGTCGACCGCGACGAGGAATACACCAACATCTTGCGCGACAAGGTGCCCACCCTTCGCCCTGCTTTTACCAAAGATGGTACGGTGACGGCGGCTAATGCCTCCACCTTGAACGACGGCGCAGCCGCCCTGGTCTTGATGTCCGCTGAAAAAGCGGCGGAACTTGGGCTTACGCCTTTGGCACGCATCGCTGCTGCCGCGGACGCTGCCCACGAGCCCGAGTGGTTTACGACCGCCCCCGCCAAGGCCGTGCCCAAGGCCCTCGCCAAGGCCGGTTTGGAAGTTCGGGACATTGCCTTCTGGGAATTGAACGAAGCCTTCTCGGTCGTCGGATTGGTCAACATGGACCTCTTGGGCATTGACCCTGCGACCTGCAACGTAAATGGCGGCGCCGTTTCCTTGGGCCACCCCCTAGGGTGCAGTGGTGCACGAATTATTGTTACTTTGCTACACGTTCTCCAGCAAAACCAAGCGCAGTACGGCGGTGCCGGCATCTGCAACGGCGGAGGTGGAGCATCGGCTATGATTCTTGAACGATTGCATTGAGCACCCACGGCTTTTCCCTCTACAGCTTGGCACCCATGCGTGCCGAACCCAGCCACCGCGCCGAAATGGTGAACCAGGCGCTGTTTGGAGAAGCCTTTGAAATCCTCGACCGCAAAAACGAGTGGACGCTCATTCGCTTGGGCCACGACGGGTATTCTGGCTGGATGCTCGACCGTCAAATCCAAGGAATCACCCAGGAAGAATACCGCCAATTGGTGGACCAGCCACAAACCTTGGTCAGCGACGCCGTCGACCTGATCGAACACGACTCGCCCAGCATGACCCGCACCATCGTGGCAGGCTCACCTCTCCCCTTTTACGACGCGGATCAACACGTACTCCGAGTCGGCACGGAGCCCTTCCTCTTCCAAGGACGTACGGCACAGCGCCTGCGCACTCGGGAAGAACTGCTTTTAAACGCCTACCTCTACGCCAATGCCCCGTACCTATGGGGCGGGCGAAGCGCCTTTGGGATTGATTGCAGCGGCTTGACGCAGATGGCTTACCGCCTCACGGGCATCAGTTTACTTCGCGATGCCAGCCAGCAAGCCACGCAGGGACGCACCTTGGATTTCTTGGCAGAAGCACAGGCCGGCGATTTGGTCTTCTTCGACAACGACGAGGGGAACATCGTGCACGTGGGCATCTATGTGCGTGAAAACCGCATTTTGCACGCGAGTGGTTCGGTCCGAATGGACGGCCTAGACAGCACCGGTATCTACAATGCCGAGTTGGGCAAGCACACCCATAAACTGCGCCTGATTAAGACGCATTTCTAATTACTTCTTGGGCTTTGGGGCGGCGGGCTTGTACTTCAGCAAGACCGTTTGAAGGCTGTCGCGGACAAACTCGGCACGCTCCATTCGACGCTTGGCACGCAGGGCCTCGATGCGCCACACATCGCGCGCCACGCTCACTTCCTTGTGCCGTAGCTGCAGGCTGTCGAGCTCCCGTGAAACCACCTGAAGGGTCGCCTCCGCGTTGTCGAGTTGGTTCGACACCTCCTCGTAACTCTTCTGCAGCTCCTCTAATTGACCTTGGGTGTTTCCCATGGTCCCCTGGGCCGTCAGCAGACGTTGCTCAAAGGCCAAACTGTCCGATTGCAAGCGCACGACTTGGGCTTGCGCGTAGAGCAATTCTTTTTTCGGCACCAAACAGGCCGAAACCAAGAAAAAAACCGACAAAAGGGCCACGTAGCGCATGAGTCAAAGATACGGGCATTCGTACCTTGTGGCCATGCCCATTTTGGATGTTCGAAGCCCCAGTGAATACGCCCACGGCCACGCGCCAGGCGCTTTATCTATGCCCCTCTTCAGCGACGACGAGCGGGCCCAAGTGGGTATTTGCTACAAGGAAAAGGGCCAGTCGGAAGCCATTCGGCTGGGACTCTCTCTAGTCGGTCCAAAGATGGCAGATCTCGTGGCACAGGCGGACCAGCACGCGACAGAGGGGCCTTTAGAGGTCTACTGCTGGCGCGGCGGCATGCGCTCTCAGTCCGTCACGTGGCTCCTGCAGACCGCGGGCCTTGCCGTGAAGCGCTGGGAGGGTGGCTACAAGACCTACCGCGGCCGGGTGCTGGACAGTTGGTGCGGCGACCACCCTTGGGTGGTGCTCAGCGGACTTACTGGCAGTGGCAAGACCGAAATCCTTCGCCACATGGCGGCCCACGCCGAGGTCTTGGACTTGGAAGGCCTGGCTAACCACAAGGGATCCGCCTTTGGCCACGTGGGCGAAGACGAGCAGCCCACCAACGAGCAATTTGAAAACGACGGCGCGCAGTGCATTCAAGCCCTAGACCCTAGCCTCCCTTGGTGGATCGAGGACGAAAGCCGTTCTATAGGCCGCATTTGGCTTCAGCACGGCTTCTTCGATCGCAAAAAGGAGGCACCGCTGATTATCGCTCAACGCTCGCGGGAAAACCGGTTGGACCACCTGGTGGCCCTCTACGGCCAAGCCAGCCGGGAGGACTTAGCGGCCGTCTTTCCCAAGATTGCCAAGCGCTTAGGCCACCAAAATGCCCAATGGGCCGTGGATGCCGTCCTTGCAGGGGATTTGCGCAGTGCGGCGGACCTTGCCCTTCAGTACTACGACCGTACGTATTCCGAAAGCATGGCCAAACGGCAGGACTACATTCTCGCACAGGTCGATGTGACGGACTGTACTTTTGCGGAAGCCGCGGAGAAGATTCTTCGCGAGACTCAAACGCCCCTACAGACATGGATACAGCAGCGCGCCCAGCTCTAACGAGTTTCAACCCCGGATCAGGATGCGGCTGCAAGATTGCACCCAATGCCTTGCGCGAAGTCATCGCTGCGTCGGGGTTCAATCCGGATCAATCCTGGCCCAGCCTACTCTTTGGACACGAAGCCAACGAGGATGCGGCCGTGATGGACCTCGGAAATGGGGACGTATTGGTGCATACCACGGACTTTTTCACGCCTATCGTGGACGATGCCTTTGAATTTGGGCAGATTGCCGCGGCCAATGCGATCAGCGACGTCTATGCCATGGGCGCCACCCCTGACTTGGCGCTGGCCATCTTGTGCTGGCCGCTGGACAAGCTGCCCGCTACCATGGCAGGCCAAGTCCTTGCCGGCGCGCGCGACACCTGCACCAAAGCCGGCATACCCCTCGCAGGCGGGCACAGCATCGATGTACCGCAGCCCATTTTTGGCTTAGCGGTTACCGGCCGCTGCCGACGCGAGTCCCTAAAAACCAATGGCGGCGCCCAGCCGGGCGACCTTCTCTACCTCACCAAGCCCCTGGGCATTGGCATTGTGGCTACGGCCATGAAAAAAGGACTGGCCACCGAGGCGGATCACGCCTGGGGATTAAAGACCATGTCCACTTTGAACACCGTTGGCGCCAAACTTCCTGATGGAGTCCACGCGATGACGGACGTCACGGGATTTGGCTTAGCGGGACACTTGCACGAAATGCTTTCGGCCTCGGGCACCAGTGCCCACCTGGAGTATGCCCAAATCCCCAGCTACGACAAGGAACGCCTGGCGGACCTCTACGCGGCAGGCTGTATGCCCCAAGGCACCACCAAGAACTATGTGACTTACTACAGCGATTGCAGCACCGTAAGTGGCGAACAGCTCTTCTTGCTCTTTGACCCGCAAACCAGCGGCGGCCTTTTGCTCGCCGTTGCGCCAGAGGCCCAAGAATCCGTGGAGGCCCTTCTGCGTGCGGAAGGGGTGCATGCCTCACCCATCGGACGAGTTACGGAAGCTCAGGAGAAAAAAATCCTAGTCGCATAAAAAAGCCGGAGCATTTGCTGCCCCGGCTTCTCTACACGTGCTGTCGTACTTACTTCACGGCACGTACACTTTCGCCCGATTCAAAGCGAACGACATAGCTACCTGGGGTCCAGGTCATGGAGTCGCTTACCGCATAGCCACGGCCGTAGGCCACGGCACGGCCTTCGTAAATGATTCGGCCGGTTGCATCGTAGACCCAGAGATCGGTGAGCGCGTCCATATCGCCTCCTAAGCGCAAGCGACCTTCGCTATCAAACTGGGCCCAGCTGCGCTCGAGCACCTCCGTGGGCAAGCCCACCCCAGAGGCATCCAACCACACTTCGTAGAGCTTTTCGTTACTCGTGCTCAAGTTGCTGCCGTTGCTAAAGAAGATATTGGGCGCCGTGCTGCGAATGCCGCCTATCATGTAGCCGATCAGCACCGAACTATTCGGAGCTGTGGGCAGTGTGGATTCGTGCAAAATACCGTCCTCAAAGCCGGGATGAGCGGGCAAAAACTCCGCACCCGCGCCCAAGTAATCCGGTAAATCACCGAGGTAGTATTCGGAAGTGCCATTGGCCGTCTCCACCATGGCCGAAACGTGTTTGGTAAAGGGCACGTTGGGATCTTGGATGAGGGTTCCATCCGTTTGAACCAGGTATTCACCAATGCCGCCTAGGAAGACGGTGACCATCTCCGCGTTGGCGGAATCGTACAAGCCAAAGTGTGCGCTGTGGTACTGATTGAGCAGCTGAGACGCTCCGGTACGCAAAGCCAAACCGGTATCGTCCAAATCCACGATGTCATGCCAGGGCAAGTTGGCTGTGGGTTGGAACACTCCGGTAAAGGCCGTCAGGGTATGGTCCCCCGTCGCCGGATTAATGCGGTGCGCCATGTTGTAGTCGCGGCGGTGCATCAACGTTGGACTGGAAACGGATGTGTAATTGCTCACCGCAATAGAATCGCCGATTCTAGCCAGCTCAAAGTGGGTGTAACCGTCGTGGTAGGTCTGACTGAAGCCGGGGCCGTGGTTGGGTCCCATGGGATTGTAGAGGCCGTGAAAATAATGGCCACCGGCGAGGTATACGGTTCCATCCAATTCGCGGGCTACTCCACCTGTCCACGCAAAGCGCGCATCCACCTGGGTAGAAATGGCTGCACGCGCCGCTGCTTCGTCGCCCGCCTGAATAGCGTCGATGAGGTCGGCCACGTGGATGGAGGTAATTCGGCCATGGGTCGTATGGTTGGAAATCGCTGTTGAAAAGCCATAGCCCCCCATGAGGTAGAGGATGCTGTCCAGCTGAACCGCCTGCATGTTGGTGCTCAAAAACTGGTCCTGAACGTCTGGCTGCAAGGAATCCACAGGCATGGACCAATGCTGCAGCGTGCTGGGGTTCACCACGTGAACTGCGTGGTTGGCATCGGTGGCCAAGAACGCGGAAAACGGATGGCGTTGGTGCAAACCGTCCACACGCCCACCCACGATCAACCATTCGCCGTTGGCTTCGCCGGTGGAAAAGCTCTGTGCTCCGGCCCAACCGCTCATGGTTTTTTCTTCGACGCGAATAGTCCATCCGCTGACTTGGCCTTCGGCGGCCACAGCGAAGAGCAAAGCAATCAAGAGGTAGCTAAACTGTTTCATAGGGGCAAGTTGACGCCAAACTGCCCAAATAAGGGTGATATTTGTCACTTCAATCCCTTCAACTATGGCCACGGCGCACAGTACCTACCTCGGCAGCCTCCGCTGCGAAAATGTCCACCTTCAAAGCGGCACCCAAATTCTCACGGATGCCCCTACGGACAATCAGGGCATGGGCTCGGCCTTCTCGCCTACCGATTTGTGCGCTTTGAGTCTGACGACCTGCATCATCACCACCATGGGCATCTACGCCCAGGGCAAGGGGCTAGAAATTTTGGAAGCAAGCGGTGAAACCACCAAGCACATGGCGTCAGATCCGCGCCGCATAGCGGCCATTGACGTGCGCATTACGCTTCGATTAGGCGCTGGCCAAGACGGCAACAGCCAGGAGGTCCTTCGCCGCGTAGCCCACACCTGTCCGGTGGCACGCTCCCTTCACCCGGACATTGAACAGCGGGTGGAGCTTCATTTTCTGGACTGATGCACAGCGATCTGCAATGGGAAGCCTGGGCTGACGCTCTGGCGGAACACGAGTACGTGGTTATTGACGGCTACTTACCGGACGACTTGCTCCATCTTTTAGAAAGCTTTTTTCAGCAGCATCAAGATGCCCTGCAGCAAGCCAAGGTAGGTGCTTGGGCGGACCGTCAGGAGGCCTTGAAGGTGCGGTCCGATCTTACCTACTGGCTGGACCGCCAACGTGACAACGCGTTAGACCCCCTATTTGCCTGGATAGAGACGAGTTTGCAGCGTTGGAACCGTTTGCTCTACTTGTCCTTGAGCGGCTATGAATTCCACCTTGCCTACTACCCCAATGGCGGGCATTACAGTAAGCATCTGGACCAATTCAGGGGCCGAAACAACCGCCTCATTTCCTGCGTCCTCTACCTAAATGCCGATTGGAAACCCGGGGACGGCGGTGAACTTCAACTCTACGATCCCAGCGGGGAGACCCCTACCGAACGCATCCAACCCTTGCGCAACCGAATGGTCTTTTTTCGAAGCGATACCGTTTGGCACGAAGTGCTGCCAGCCCATGCTCCGCGAAAATCCTTGACGGGCTGGCTCCTCTACCAACCCAGCGGCGTGGGTGCCGTTATTGGCGCTTAATCCACGCGCTGGAATCCCCCGAACGCGTACCATCGGCCGCAGCCGCATCCGAAGAAACGGCCTGAAAGCGCCCTATTTGCTTCCACGCCTCAAGGGTATGTCCACGCTTTTCTAACGCTTGAAATTGGCGCTTGCTGAGCGCACCCTCCTCATAGTACAGCACTTCGGGTAGCCCTTGGGCGTGCAGCTTTTTATGGTCCACGGCCTCTTGCAAACTTTCCCCATAGCGCAGGTGGTGCAGTCATGCTACTCAGCATGCGTTTTCCAGGCGCAACGGCATTCACTTCGTATCCGATCAGCCCAAATTGGTTGGGCACCCCAGGTTGCGTCGCGAAATCGTCCATTTCATTGTTCATGAAGAACCCATCCACCCATTGCCCGCTCCCAAAGAGTCCATTTAGGGTCGTGGTTACCGAAATCGCATTCCCGTCCGAATCTAGGATGCTGTAGTGCGTCGTCTCATGGGATTCCAGCCTATCGTGCGTTTCCGGCCATGTAAGGTGCTGGTGCGTCTGCGCATCGATCTGCCCGAAGCGACTAGCCACATAGGCCGAATCCACCAACGCAGCTGCGGATACCTCCATGTAGGCCGGATCCCCCAAATACTGCGCCCGGTCCTGGTAGGCGATCTGGGCCAATTCGGCAAAAAGATGCATGCTTTGCACATTCCAGCTCTTGCCCATCGACTGAAGCTCAGAGGCTTGCAACAACTGCAGCAGCGCCACTCCACCGCTGGACGGTGGAGGCATGGAAATGACGCGATGCCCCTGGTAGGTACCCTCTAGGGGCTCGCGCCAAATAGCCCGGTAGGTCCCCAGGTCTTCGGGCGTAAACCATCCTTGGGACCACTCCACCAAGCGAGCGGCATGGATACCTTGGTAAAACGCCTCCGGTCCCGCCAGGGCAATGTCTTTTAGGGTTTCCGCTAGCGCGTGCTGGGTGAGGCGCTCGCCCGCTTGCCAGGCATGCGGCGGCCAAAAAGGGCCCTCTCCCCCTGTGGCAAATACCTCTTGGTGGCGGTTGAGCAGGCTCGCGAGAAAGGGCGTGATTTTGAAGCCCGTATCGGCCAGGAGGATGGCGGGCTGAAGAAGTTCGGGCCAACTGAGCGACTTGGAGCCAAACCGCGCATAGAGTTCCCACATGCCTGCGACTGAGCCTGGGATGCCCGACGCCGCGATGCCGCGTAGCGACGAAATGGTTTGGACGCTGGGCAGGTAGGTTTCCCGGGAAGCCACTTGCGGAGCCGTCTCCCGGAAGTCCAAAGACGCCGCTTCACCTCCTCCTGTATGCACGACGGCAAAGCCGCCTCCTCCTAGGTTGCCGGCACGGGGCAAGACCACAGCCAAGGCAAAGTGCGTGGCTACGGCCGCGTCGTAGGCATTCCCGCCTTGTTCTAGAATTTGAGCGGCCACATGCGTCGCTATGGGATGCGCTGTAGCTACAGCTGACGCGTGGGCAGTAGGGCCGCTCTGTGGCGTTCCTGAGAAGGTAGCGGACTGACTCTGCGCGGCGAGCGACGACAGGCTCACCAGCGCCACTAGAATACGTTTCATGGCAGAGCCAAAATAGGCAGGAATTCCTGCCTTGGCGCATAGCCTTCAAGCTCCGGAAATAGGAGCATGAGGACAAAGCTGCCTTGAGTGCCCAAAGGGGGCTCCCAGCAATCCGTTCCTTGGCCTTCAAATTCCAAGCCGCCCCACCGGTTGTAAATGGCAAAGCGCAGGGCGTCGCCGTAGGACGTATTCAGGCAGTAGGCGTCGTTGTCGCCGTCTCCATTCGGGGTAAAAGCATTCGGGACCCAGCGCAAATCGCGTCCTGTACAGAAATAGGGCAACTGCGTGTAGATGGTGTCTATTTGGCCGCAAAGGTCCTCGACAACCGCCTCCAGCAGGTAGACCCCATCGAAGTCAAAAGAAACTAGGATAGAATCCACGGATTGGCTGCGCCCATCCACGCGAAACTCTGAAACACTGGAGACATCCTGCAACCAGACCCAGTAGTCGGGACAGGTACCCGCAAAGCGAATCAAAGGGGCCGGATTCAGCTTAAGTTCAACCCGCTCATAGGTTAAGCAGCCGTTCGCGTCAAATTTCTCCAAGATGTAGTCTCCCGGTCGATCCCAAGCCATAGAAAACCCTCCTACTGCCGATGGAACCGCGACTCCTCGCGTACTATCAGGTCCGCGCCAGGCTAAACTGTCCACCCCGGTAAATTCCCCAATTTCAGCTACATAACTCGAATCACAGACCAGTATAGTCCGGGGCAGCACACGTGGCAAGGGATTCGCCGAAACGACCCAAACCGTATCCGTATAGGCGCAGGAATCGGAGGTGGCATACAGTACGAGTGGGCCATAGCCGCCATAAGCGACCGTCTGGGTGGTGGCACCCGTGGACCAGAGGTATTGGTCCATCCCAAATGGAGCCGTAATGGAAGCCGGCTGGTCAGGACAGCCGATCACGGTATCAGGCAAAAGGTCGGCCCCCTCCGGATAGTATGGAAAGCGCATTAGTACCGAATCCATGGAGCCGCTCGCATCGCGGGCCACGAGCCGAACCCAAATCTCCCCTGCAAAACCCAGTGCGGGCTGCACCGTCAAAAGCGTATCCCAGGGATTGCTGTCCGTCACGGTGGCCTGGCCGCTCACAACCTTGGTTCGAAGGACCTCCACCGGCCGGTTGCAGCTTTGGATGCCAAAGAAGCCCGGCAAGGGCGTGCTGCATCGAACCGGAAAGTTGAGGATGCTTGATCCCAAGTTTAAATAGGGATCCAGGAGGTCCAAGTCCGAATCAAAGCCCGAATAGAAGCCCGCTAGCCCTGTTCCAGCCCCTTCGCCAGCGATGACTTCAACGTGGAATTGTTTTTGGCAGGTCAAAGCCCAGGTCCCCGTCACTTGATTGTCTGGGATGTATATGGACTTCCAGAGGCCATTGGTGCTGGTTTTCACGGCACCTGACCAGGGGACCCCGTTGAATTTTAGACTCGGTACCCCATTCGTAGGGACAATGACCAGCAGGTGGGTGTTGAGGCCACTCATTCGGGTCGCATAGACGGCGCGACTGCCGGTACAGCCAATGGGGGGAACGAGCGACATGCCCAATTCGGGCTGGAATTGATTGGACCCTGTGGAAATATGAAAGCAATAAAGCGGTGCAGAGGCCTCCACGTGTGCTAAGTCGCCCACATTGGATTGGTTGCCCGCAAAGGTGATGGTGGCTGGAGCGGCTCGGTTCCAATAGCCTTGCACGACGCCATTCACTTTGATTTCGGTGCTATCTGCGGTTGGTATAAGGACGAGATAGTCCAAACCCGTCGGAGCGATGCCGCGCGCAATCATGTATTCGGAGCCCAGCAAATCTTCGGGCACCAGCTGATCAAAGCCTCCATCCTGCGAGGGCGCGCCCGAATTCTGTTTGTAGTGGTTCCCACCCGTGGTCACCGCGATGGGCTTGGTGGAGGTAATGCTCGCCCCCGCGAATTGATAGGTCTCGGCGATGGTGGTCGTGTAGGACTGCCAGGCCTGCAGGGAGACCGTCATTTGGTTGGCCCCTGCCGTGTTGAGCACCCCGGGCGGAAGCGTAATAACCACCGTGGTATTGGGCTCAGTCGCCACCACGGAGATAAAGCCCATGGCCGGTTCAGGCGCCGGATTGGCCGCGACAATTTTAGTTTGGTTCCCCGCTAGAAAGGCCGTTCCCAGAGCGCGTGTGCCTTTTCCGGTGACGAGGTCTTGGTTGAACACGTGGTTCACCCGTTGCGTCACCATGATGTCTCGATTGCTCCGAACGAAGAGGGCCGTTCGGGTCATCGGCTGATGTGCTTTGCTGAGCGAAATGGCCCCGTAGGTGCTCCAAAGGTTGGTGATTTGGGAATTCAAGGCTAACGTGACCGGAAGCCCTTGCAGCAAATTAACCGTTTGGAAATAGCTACTGTCCGAATTAAACACCACCACCTCGGCATCCGGGAAAGGTGTGCTCAGGGTGATTTCTTGATTTTGGTCCAGCCATTCGGGGATGGGCGGCAGGTAGAAGGCCGTATCCAATTGCGCAAACAGCCCAAATGCATTCAGAAAAGCGAACAGGAAAAACAGGGCTCGACGCACCCCTTAAAGTTAGGAATACTATTTCTACTAGCAGGGGCCAAATGGCCCGCTACACAAAGGGGTTGAAACGCGCTGAAAGCAGGTCCAAGCGCTTGGCGTCATAGTCTACGCCGTAGATGGCCGGTATGGTCCTACTGCAATGCCGCGACCAAAGGGCATAGGCATTAGAACCCGTGTTGAGCAGGAGCAATCCGTCTCCCTCTTCGAGGCGCGGCATGGTCAAACCTTTTTGGAGGTAATCGCCGGCAAAGCACAGGGGTCCCGCAATATCAGTGAGAACAGAGGGGCGATTTGCCGCCTCCCCTACCGCCTCAAACGCGATTCCCCGGGGCTTCACGTAGGCGTCTCGGAGTAAAAAATCTGCTCCTAAATGCACATAGGCTACGCGCGTTCCGCCACGTTGAACCGCGTACTCCACGTTGGAATAGGCATAGCCGGTGTAGAAATACGACCATTGGCCAAACTCGGTGATGATCTGAAAATCCCAGAGATCCGGACAGGCGGCGCGCAAAGCATCCGCGTAGCCTTGCATACGGGACGGGGCCTCGCTGAGTACCTCAGGCATTAATCCTCCCCCGATGTCAATGCTGTGAATCTGACGTTTGAGACCCTTCGCGGCCAAGCGTGCATTGGCTTCCTGAGCCAATGCAACCACGCTTTCAATAGCCGCTACGGCTGAATCCAACTGCGCCATCGAACTGCCGCTGTGTACGTGCAATTGAACCACCGGATAGCGCTCGATCGCAGCCAGGAGCGCCTCGCGTTGACCGATGGGCACCCCAAACTTGGACTCGTCGTGGCTCACATGGTACACCGATGGCGCCCCGGTGTCCACCATGGGGTTGATGCGAATGCCCACGGCAAACGTGGGCTGTTCCGGAAGGCGTTGCAGCTCTTCCAAGGAGTTCACATTGAAGCGCAATCCGGGGAGGTTTTCTTGGCAGAAGGCAATTTCCGAACGAGTTTTGACGGGGGAATCAAAGACGATTCTATCCGAGGGGCAGCCCGCTTTTAGCGCCAGCTGAACTTCCTCCATACTTGCCGCTTCCAGCCCAAAGCCCCATTCTACCACCCTTTTGAGGATCTCGAGATGCGGCTGTGTCTTGATAGCTACCGCATGCAAAGCCTCGGAATGGGCAAAGGCTTGCGCTAGATGATCGAGGTAGCGCTTCTGCGCATCCCAGGAGTGGAAAAGCACGGCGGAATCCTCCTCCGTTTGCTGCCCAGATGCCTGCCAGGCTTTAACGGCCCAATGGGCCTCTTCCCGCAGCGGGTTCATGCCGAAAACACCTTTTCCACGGCCCGCTCAATGAGGGCAATGATTTGCAAATCGTTGGTGGGGTCAAACTGCTGCTTGGCCAACTGCTTGCGCACACTGTGGGAGCCAATAGCCAAGCGTATGAAACTCTTGTCTCCGTACTGCACGGGTTGTCCCAAGAAAATGCGGTTGTAGTCGCGCAAACCCTCGTGGGTGTTCAGCACCAAATAATCAAATAAAGTCTTCAATTCCACGTGGTTAAGCGCTCTCCCTTCCACCAACACCATAAAGCTCACAATGCTGTCATTGGTCAACTCCATGTTGGGCATTAAGCGGAAGGTATCGCTCTGCGCCAGGCGCCCCGTAACCACTTGGTTCCAGCGCCGAATCAAACCGTTGGCCTCCTCTTGGGAATAGGCCATGTAGGCCTCCATTTCCTGCAGGGCAATCTCCCAACGGAGCAGCAGGCCCAAGTTTTTGTGGGCTCGAAGTTGATTGCGCACAGCAGGAAGCGCTGTAGGAATGTCGTAGGAGGTGAACAGGGTATCCAAGCCTTTCGCTACGCTGCCGTCCTTTTCGGCCAGCATGCGTGTCCACTGCTTCGGAACCAGCAAGGCTCCGCAGAAGGGAGGCGCTTGGTAGAACTTAGAACCCGTCACCATGAGCATCACCCCTTTTCCGATGAGCTCGTGAATTAACGTTCGGTCCGTCCGGAATTGGCACATGTCTACGACCCACATGACGCCTTCTTTGAATTCGTCTACAATGTCTAGATCGTCTTTAATGCCTGACTTTGAGCCAAATACTAAGTTTCCAATCAAGGGTTTTCCCGGGTTTTCCGCAATGAGGTCCCGGATGGCTTGCTTTCGGTCTACAATGTGTCCCGTGGATGCACGTGCATCGAGGTAATGCACCTTGGACCGAATACCCGCGGTAACCTGCTCCCCCATGGGTATGCGCTCGCCAAATTGGTTCCATTCGGCATAGTACGCTCCTTCTGCCGCTGCCTTTGAGCCCGAACCTAATTCTTCTGGGCAGGAGACGATGTTGATGATTTCCTCCCCAGGGTGGAGCATGCTTTGAAACAGCAAGGGGAAATACATCATGTCGCTCCCGCTTGGCCCAAAGTAGACGTGGAATTCGTCTTGCTCATCCTCGCGCAACAGCGCCTGCAGGCGTTTCGCCTGGTTTTTTACGTAGTCTCCATGACGAGCTTCGTCATAGGTCTCCAAGAATGCCTTCGCCGCACGATGTCCCGAGGGGGTCAAGGTGCCACAGGTGCAGGAGCCCCGATGAAAGAGGCCTTCGTATTTTAAAGGGTTGAGGTGGTACTTGTTAGCGTCCGTTTCTGGACGTAGAAAAATGCGCTCGTCGCATCCTGACGTCAGGATTTGGAGGAGCGTGGCGTCATCCGTTTGCATGTCCCCCAAAGTTACGGGATTCGTCGGCAACGCTGGCGATCGTTTGTGGCTTTGTGCGCCAAGGTAATCCACGCATAATGGGTGTCATGAACCAACTGCGCTTCACCAGCCTTCCAGTCTTCGACCCATTGGGCAGGACAGGCATAGAGGGCCTTGAATTCCTCGATGCCGTTCAGATCTATACGAGCCATTTCAAGAACTTCTGCGCCCTTGGCTTCGAGGCGGTGGTAGGCACCTTCTCCAATTCCTCCGAGGTATACATCCGAGGGCAAAATACCGTCGGGACGGTGGTCCGGCTCTTCCAATTGCCCTACCCGGTTATCGGGTGGCAAGTGAAGGGCTTTGCTCTTTCGAAAGGCATAGGACCCTTTGATGAGAATGTCCTGAAGCGCATGGCCCATAGGTTTTGTGTGGTATTCGGCTTGGCCGTTTGCATAGATCACAAACTCGCCAGAAGATGCCCCTGCTAATACATTGAAGTACGGCGATGGCGCGTAGGTCACGGGGTATTTGAACCTACGGTATTCTTTGGTGTTGCGCTCCATGCTCGCCAACATCGTGTTGGTCACAAAGCGCGCGCAATTCGTTTGCTTTTTATCTAAACCATGGTAGCCGATGTAGCCCTTTTCCTGAAGTGCACGCGCATAGGTCAAGGCTTTGGTTGAATCGCCCCCGTAAAAAACAGAGGCAAACAAACGTCCTTCTCCATGGGTGGCGGCCTTTTTGGATTCAAGTTCAGCCAGTAGGGCTTCAAAATTGGTCAAACGCCCGTGTTCATCCCAGGCTGGGACGGTATCTAGGCGGAGTTTAGGATCCGTTTCGGCGCTTCGCGGACGACCCATAATTCGGGGCGTGATGTAACGACCAAAGTCATAATAGTGAAAGCGTTCCTTTTCCACGATGACCATGCCCGCATGCCCCACCATCATGTTCACGTTTTTAACGATTCCCATTTGGCGCAGGTAATGCCAAATTTTTTCGCGACCGCGAGCGGTCATTTCGGGCCAAGCCAGAGGAATGAGTGCGGAAGGATGTTGGGCGCCTGTTGACATACTGCAAAGATGCGTCCCAAAGAAGACCTCCGCAACACAGTGTTAGGGTGACAAAAGTCACCTGCGGGGCATTTGCATCTGCGGATATTGTGTCATCCATACACGAATTACCCCCCCCTATACCATGTCAAAATTTGATGTTCTCATTGTAGGCGCTGGCACCGGAGGCGTCATGGCCGCAGCACAACTGAAAAATGCCAACAGCACACTTCGTGTGGGCTTGATTGATCCCGCGGACACCCATTGGTACCAACCTGCTTGGACCCTCGTCGGCGCGGGTACCTACAACTACAAAAAGACGGCACGCCCCATGGCCTCCATCATCCCACACGGGGTAGAATGGATTCAGGACAAGGTCACCACCTTTGATCCCGCCAAAAACAGCTTGAGCACCGAAAAGAGTGGGGACCTAGGCTACAGCTACCTCATCGTGGCCCCTGGTCTTCAGTACGACATCGATGCATTGCCTGGCTTGCGGGAGGCCTTGGACACCCCTTATGTGTGCTCCAACTACCTCAACCCCGAGAAAACCTGGGAGGTTCTCCAGAATTTTAAAGGCGGCAATGCAGTGTTCACGCAGCCTTCTACCCCCATCAAATGCGGGGGCGCTCCTCAAAAAATCATGTACTTGGCTGAGCACTACTTCCGGAAATCTGGAAAACGCGAAAAGACCAACGTCATTTTTGCGACGCCCGGTTCCATCATCTTTGGGGTGCCCGACTTTGCCCGCACCTTGAATGGTATCATCGCCAAGCGCAACATCCACTTCAAGCGCTTCTACAACCCTGTTGCGATTGATTCCGCCAACAAGACCGTCACCTTCAAGTTTATTGCACCTTCGGGTAGCGACTGTATTCTCACGAAAGAAGACCGTTTGCACGAAACGCTCAAAGGCGACACCGAAATCACCATCCCCTACGACATGCTGCACCTGGCGCCCCCGCAAAGCGCGCCCGACTTTGTCAAGCAAAGCCCCTTTGCCGTGAAGGAAGGCCCTGGAGCGGGCTGGATGTCTGTGGACAAAGGCACGCTTCAAAGCACGGAATTCGCCAACGTCTACGGCTTGGGCGACGTCGTCAACGTCCCAACCGCTAAAACGGGTGCAGCCATCCGCAAGCAGGCCCCTGTCGTGGTCAAGCACATCTTGGCTGGATTGGCCAACGGCCAGGCCTCTGACACCTACGAGGGCTACTCTTCGTGCCCCTTGGTCACTGGCTACGGAAAGATGGTTTTGGCCGAGTTCAAGTACGACAACGTGCGCGACTCCGATCCCTTCTTGACGAAGTTTGTGGACACCGCCAAAGAACAATGGTCCATGTGGATCCTCAAGAAATACGGTCTCCCCTGGCTGTATTGGAACCGCATGATGAAAGGCAAAATGTAAGCCTCAAAGCCCGGAGCCTGTCTCCGGGCTTTTTTTCGTGATGCAAGTCACGCATTAATTCGGCAGCTTCCGGCACCTTTGTACTCCTAATCTCTCTGAACGAATGCTCATTCTCGCTTACCTCGCATCGCTTCTCATCGGCCTGTCCTTGGGCATTTTGGGCGGCGGCGGATCCATCCTCACCTTGCCGGTATTGGTCTACCTCTTTGGTATTGATCCTACGGTGGCCACTGCCTACTCCCTCTTCATTGTGGGGGCAACCAGTTTGGCTTCTATCGTTCCAAAAGCCAAACAAGGCGAAGTCGACTTTGGCACCGCACTCTACTTTGGCGCCCCTGCCGTTGTGGCCGTCTATGCCACCCGTGCGTTCATTGTTCCTCAAATCCCCGACAGCATGGCCACCTTGGGCAGCTTTGAGCTCACGCGGGACACCTTTTTAATGCTGCTCTTCGCTGTACTCATGCTCCTCGCAGCACGCGGCATGATTGTCGGCAAGAAAGCTTCTTCTGGCACCAGCGAAATGTCCACCGCCAAGAAAATTGCCATTGTCTTGACCGAAGGCTTGGTCGTTGGTGTGCTCACCGGCCTGGTGGGCGCGGGTGGCGGTTTCCTCATTATTCCTGCCCTAGTACTGGTGACCGGTCTCGATATGAAAACTGCTGTTGGCACCAGTTTGACCATTATCGCCTTCAAATCTTTGTTGGGATTCACGGGCGACCTGGGACATCACGAGATGGACTGGACCTTGCTCAGCTTGGTGACTTTGGTCGCAATCGTCGGTATGGTGATTGGTACATTTGTCAGTAAGAAGATCGAAGCTAAGCGCTTGCAGAAAGCATTCGGCTGGTTTGTCCTCATCATGGGCATCTTCATTGTCGGAAAAGAATTGTTGTAAAAAAGGAACCTCAACCCGAAAGAATTATGAATATTCATCCCAACGTCGAACAGATTTACACCGGCTGCCTCGCGCAAGGCGCCTACTTCATCCACTCCAATGGAGAAGCCGTGGTGATCGACCCCTTGCGTGAATCCACGCCTTATTTGGAGCGTGCTGAGAAATTGGGCGTCAAAATCAAGTACGTTTTGGAGACGCACTTCCACGCGGACTTTGTATCCGGACACGTGGCTTTGGCGGAAAAGACCGGCGCTACCATCGTTTACGGCCCCAATGCCAACCCCTCCTTCACCTTCCACAGCGCCGCGGATGGCGAAATTTTGGAGGTAGGCGATTTGAAAATCAAAGTCTTGCACACGCCAGGCCACACCATGGAGTCCACGTGCTATCTGCTGATAGACGAAAACGGCACGGACCGAGCGCTCTTCTCAGGCGACACCCTTTTCTTGGGCGATGTCGGCCGTCCCGATTTGGCGCAAAAAGCAGCCAGCATGACACAAGAAGAGTTGGCAAGCACCTTGTTCGATTCATTGCGCACCAAAATCATGACCCTGAGTCCAGACGTGGTGGTCTACCCTGGCCACGGTGCCGGTTCCGCGTGCGGCAAGAACATGAGCAAGGAGACGGTGGGAACCTTGGGCGAACAGCTGGAGACCAATTACGCCCTTCGCGCCAACATGTCCCGCGAAGAATTTGTGAAAGAGGTAACGGACGGCCTATTGCCTCCCCCCGCCTACTTCCCCGAGAACGTGGCCCTCAACAAGCAAGCCATCCCTGGGTTTGAAGAGCTCCTCGCGGAAGCGGGCAAAGCCTTTGACCCTATAGCTTTTCGAAGCCATGGCGAATGAAATGGAAGCCTTGGTATTGGATACGCGCAAGCCCCAGACCTTTGCCGCGGGCCACATCCCCAACTCCATCAACATCGGTATTGACGGCGGTTTTGCCCCATGGGTAGGCGCCCTCATCCCCGACATCAAGCAGAACATCTTGCTCGTGACGGACAACGGCCGTGAAGAAGAAGTCATCAAGCGCATGGCGCGTGTAGGCTACGACCGCGTCTTGGGCTACCTCGAAGGAGGTTTTGAGGCTTGGACCGCTGCTGGAAAAGACTCCGATAGCGTTGAGAGCATCACGACGGCAGAATTTGCACAGCGCCTCGCAGCCGATCCCGCGGCCGTTGTGTTGGACGTGCGCAAAGTAGGCGAATACACCGCCGAGCGCATGACGACCTCCATCAACTTGCCGTTGGACGATCTGAATGCCCGTTTTAATGAATTGCCCTCAGGAAACCCCGTGTACATCCACTGTGCCGGTGGCTACCGCTCGATGATCTTCAGCTCCATCCTCAAGAGCCGCGGCGTTCACAACATCGTGGACATCCAAGGCGGATTTGGCGCCATCAAGAACCAAGAAGGCATCACTGTTACGGATTACGTTTGCCCCAACAGCGGAGTGGCTACGAACCCTCCCGCTCCCGAAGCAGCGGCAGAAGCCGCACCCGCTACGGCAGGATCCAGCGATGAGCCGTTCCTGAAACGACTCCTAAACCGTCTAACACGTTAGAATAGACGGAGACGGGCTGTGTGAACGGATTCCCGTTTGAATTCTGGTACTGATCCATGGATCGCTCATAAAAGAAGGTGGCCTCGTCCACCTTCTTTAGTTTAAAGAGGATTTCCATGCTCTGCTGATCCCACTGGTAGACACGCAGCGTCATGGTATGCGTGCTACCAAGAAAGAACTCATTGGAAATGTCGATGCGCTGCTGCCACTTGTCTTGACCAAATCCGCTACCGTTGACCAAGGGGTCGTCTGTTTCGATGAGCAAGGGGTATTCGGGAATGGTGAAGGTGCCTCGCAAGCGCTCGTAGCCTTCTATTTGGTAATAGCCCGGTTCGCCATCGTCGATGATTTCAAAGGAATACTCCACATAGGGCATACCGCCCATGCCTGGTCCGCCGCTCGCACCATCAAAAGCGGTGAGAGAATCCACCGCCCCTTCAGCTGGAATAGCTGGAATCTTGGCCGAGCCGCTTACGGCTGGCAACGAGGCATGGGTGGCGCGGATGACGTAGGTTTGGCCAGCAACGCCCGTCAAATTGGGGGAGCGGTACTGCCCAAATCCGATGAACGCCAAGGTGTCGAGCACCTGGCCGTTGCCGTCCTCAGCCCAAACGGTAGCATCCTCCAGCAAAATAGGTTCGCCTTGATCCAGGATACCCACCGACCGCGATACAAAAGCCTCTACAGGCGCATCGGGTTCCAGGGAACTGTACAACGTAATTAAGGGCTGGTCGTCCTCAGCCGTGAAGGGAATAATGCGCTCGCAGGACCAGAATACCAGGGTCAGTGCAGCGGTTGTGGCAAGAATAGATTTCATCGCTTAGAATTTAAACGCGTAAGACACAGAAGGAATCATGGGGAACAACCCATAGCCTTTTAGCACGCGGTTGTCGTTGTCGTCGTAGCCAAAGTCCATGAAGAAGATGTTGATGCGGTTGTAGGCATTGTAGACGCCAAACTGCCAGCTCTCCTCGCCCCAACGGGTAGGCGTGGTGCGGGTGACCGACAAATCCAAACGGTGATAAGCGGGCTCACGGAAGTTGTTGCGGCCTTGTACTTGCTCAATGGTGTAGTACCAGGGTTCAAAAGAGAAGGTCTCAGGGCGCGCGTAGTACTTCCGAGTGGGAAGCGTCGTAGCTCGGCCCGTTCCATAGACCCACACGAGTCCACCCGACCACTTCTCATTGAACTGGTGGCTCATGGTTAAACTCACGTCGTGGCGGCGGTCGTAGGTGTACGGATAGGGGTCGCCAAAGTTGATTTCATCGAACTGACGCATGGCCTTGGCCCAGGTGTAGCCCAACCAGCCTGTGGTGCGTCCGGTTTTCTTTTCCAGCAGAAATTCGGCGCCATAGGCCCAACCGCGACCGACCGTTACCTTTTCCTGCCAGTCCTGGAAGCCGAACAAGAAGGAGGCCCCGTCTTTGTATTCGATCAGGTTCTGCATGTCCTTGTAGTAGCCTTCCAAGGTGAGCTCCCAGCCTTTGCCCAAATTGTGGGCATAGCCGATAGCCGTCTGCCAGGCTTCTTGCGGCCGAATGTTCTCCGTCACTGGCACCCAGAGGTCGGTGGGCAGGCCAATCGTTTGATTCGCTAACAAGTGCATGTACTGCACCATTTGGACATAGCTCCATTTGAGTGAGCTCTTTTCACTCAACAGGTACCGGGCCGAAAGGCGGGGCTGCAAACTCTGGTAATTCACCTCATCCACCTGGAATCCGTTAAAATGCACTCCCATATTCACCCGAAGACGATCCCCAATCTTCCAGTCGTCCTGGAAGAAGGCCACGTAGTCGTTGGCCACTTTAGGGAAGGAGCCAAAATTGGTGTCCAAGGTGTTGCCCCCCGATGAGAAGGTGATGCTGTTCACCCCAGGTTCGTAGGCATGCTGGGTGAAGGAGGCCCCAAACTTAATGGCGTGATTGGGCGATGGCGCATAGTCAAAGTCCCAGCGCGCACCCTTGTCTTCAATGGACGACAAATAACTGATGGCGAAGCGGTCGGTGCTCGACTGCTGCGTGGCCAAATCGGTCCTCGTGTCTTCCAAATTCAAATCCGTCAAGAAGCGGTACCGGCTGTAAGTGGCCGTGACATTGCTGAAGAGCTGTGGGGTAATAATCCAGTTCCAACGGGCGGTCGCGATGCGGTTGCCCCAATTTAGACTGTTGTCGGACTTAGTCGTGGTTCGAATTCCCTGATTCTCCCAGGAATCTTGGTAGCGGATGTAGGCCTCGTCCAATCCGTTGTAAAAGCTCAAATACAGCTGGTTGTTGCGGTTTATCTTATGATTGACCTTGGCATTGAAATCGTAGAAATAGTAGCCGCCTGTACCGTTGGGGTTGTTGGCCAGAATGATAGGCTGGGTCAACACGTCCAAATAGGTGCGTCGGCCCGAAATCAACATCGAGGTTCGGTCCTTCCAGAGCGGACCTTCCACGGTCAATTTGGAGGAAATCACCCCTACTGCGCCTTCCACCTTCCACTCCTTGAGATTGCCTTCTTTCATTCGGACATCCAGAACGGAGGACAAGCGACCGCCATATTCCGCGGGAAAACCGCCCTTGATGAGCTGGACATTGTTGATCGCATCTGCATTGAAGACCGAGAAAAAGCCAAAGAGGTGGGAAACGTTGTAAACGGGTACGCCGTCGATAAGAATGAGGTTTTGGTCCGGTCCGCCGCCGCGCACGTAAAAGCCCGACGTACCCTCCGTACCGCTTTGAACCCCCGGCAGCAATTGAATGACCTTGAGCAAGTCTGTTTCACCCAGCAGCACGGGCAAGTTTTTCACCGTTTTGATGTCCAAATTGACCGAACTCATCTGCGTGCGCTCTTGCACTTCGCCCGCCCGGACACCGACCACTTCGACTTCCTCGAGCAGAATATCGTCGGGAACGAGCATGACGTCCATCTCTGTGACACTTCGCTTGTTCAGGAAACTGCCCTTGAGGTAGGGCTGGTAGCCGATGAAACTGACCTGCAGGGCCACGCTGTCTTTGGGGAGCGTCATGGAAAAGAAGCCATAGGCATTGGTCGTGGTTCCCTGCTGGGACACCTGGTCAAATACGTAGGCGGAAATGAGCTTCTCACCGGTCTGACTGTCGGTGACGAAGCCATTTACCGTGTAGGAGCCACGCGTTTGGGCCCGAAGTGGCTGTGTGAAAAGGGCCAGAGCGGCCAAAAGGATTACGGAAAATTGCTTCATGCGTAGGAAATGTTCTACAAAGATGCCAAAAAGCATGCCGCTGGTTGCAGGCACCTTCCCTTTTGGGTAGAATTCCCCTACTTTTAAGGAACACAAAATCTATTCATCCTATGAAACGCTCATGGATACTGGCAATCGCATTGGTTGCACTCCCCACCCTTTCTTGGGCTCAGGTCCTCACCCAAACGGTTCGAGGCACCATTGTCGACGCCGATTCTAAGTTTCCTTTGATGGGCGCCACCGTTAGTATTGGCGATCAAAAAGCGGTGACCGACGACCAAGGCTCCTTCAAATTGGCAAACATCCCGGTGGGTCGCCAGACTCTTACGGCGGGCTTGTTTGGCTACGGCGCACAAACGCGTGCTTTGGAGCTGAACTCCGCTAAAGAAGCCGTTCTGACCATTGGACTCCAAGAGGTAGCCACCCAGTTGGGGACTGTGGAGGTTACCGCCGTTGCTTCTGGCCAAGCAAAAAATGAGATGGCCACGGTATCTGCGCGGCAATTCTCGGTGGAGGAAACCAATTTGTACGCAGGTTCGCGCGGTGAACCGGCCCGAATGGCGACCAATTTCGCCGGCGTGCAAGGTTCGGACGACCAGCGGAACGACCTTGTCATCCGAGGCAACACCCCCGCAGGCGTTTTGTACCGAATGGAAGGCATTAACATTCCCAACCCCAACCACTTCTCCATCCCAGGAACCGGCGGTGGTCCAGTCACCATCTTGAACAACAAGTTCTTGGCCAATTCGGACTTCTTCACAGGCGCTTGGCCCGCTGAGTACGGCAATGCCATCGCTGGAGTCTTTGACCTCCAAATGCGCGACGGAAACAACGAAAAATTTGAAGGTTCTGCCCAGCTTGGCTTGCTCGGCACGGAGCTCATGCTCGAAGGACCGCTGGGCCCCGCCAAGGAAGGCCAGCGCGCCCCTTCCTTCTTGGGCGTCTACCGCTACTCGACCTTGAGCATGTTCCAAGCCTTGAACATCAACCTAGGCACCAACGCCATTCCCAAGTACCAAGACGGCGCCTTCCGCCTCACCTTCCCGCAAAAGAATGGAGGAAAACTGGCCCTCTGGACGATGTTTGGCAAGTCGGACATCGAGATTCTCATTAGCAACCAAACGGATACGAACGGATTTGAGAGCTACGGCTCCACAGACCGCGACCAGTACTTTGGCAGCGACATGATTGTGGGCGGTGTCAACTATACGCGCCCTATCAACAAGCGGACGTTCATGAAGGCCGGTATCGCCGCCTCCTCCGCCCGCATTCAGGCGGTTAACACCAAGCTCCAGCGTGAGATTGGGCCCTTGGGCGACGGTACATTCGGTTGGGTGGTTACCGCCAACGACACCATGCTCAATTACACCTTTACGGAGAACAAGCTGCATGGTTTCTTGGCCTACAACCACAAAATTGGCTTGCGCGGAACCCTCCAATATGGTATCAATGTAGACCTCTACATGTTGAACTACCAAGATTCCGTACGTCAGTTCGACGGGGTGACCGGACAATTGCCCCCTTGGCGTGTACAGTGGGCGACTAAAACGGCTTGGCCCGTTGTGCAGCCTTATATCAGCTACAAGACGCGTTTGAACGATAAGACCACGCTGACCGCGGGTGCGACCTCATTGTACTCGGGCGTCAATAAAATCTCCTTCATGCCCTTGGAGCCGCGTGTGGGCATTAGCTACCAGGCGACCGACAACGACCGCTTCTTCGCCGGTTCAGGTCTGCACGCCCAAATGCAAGCTCCCTACCTCTATTACTACGCCGTTACCACCATTGGGCACGATCCTCAAGAGCACAATACGGACCGAATTGGCCTGATGAAGAGCTTCCAAGTAGCCGGTGGCTGGGAGCGCACGTACAAGGGCCTTCCCATTAAAACCAAAGTGGAGACCTACTACCAGTACCTCTTTGACGTCCCCGTCGAAACCAAACCTAGCAGCTTCTCCATGCTGAATGCCGGAACGGGCTTTGGCCGAATTTGGCCCGACACGCTGCAGAACACAGGCGTTGGACGCAACTACGGCCTGGAGCTTACCGCGGAGCGCTTCTTCGCTGGTGGCTTCTACTTCTTGACGACGGCTTCCCTGTTTGACGCGAAATACCAAGGTTCGGACGGCGTTTGGCGAAACACCATTTTTAACGGCCGCTACGCATTCAACGTACTCGCTGCCAAGGAATTCAAGTT